>SKWC01000036.1 GCA_007129145.1 Rubritepida sp. | reverse complement strand
GGCCGACCTCCACCACGCAGAGCGGATCGCCACCCGAGACAGCCTGCACCAACGCCTGGGCGCGTTCCGTGATCAGCCCCGCGTCATCGCCGATCAGCAGCACCAGGCGGCAGGCGGCCGGCGGCGCGGCGAGGAATTCGGCCAGCCGCCGCGCATCGAGCTTGGCCGCCACGCGGCCTCAGCCCGCGGCGAGGCGCCGGCGCAGCGTGGCCGCCACGCCGATGGCGACACGGTCGGCCAGCTCCTCGATCAGCCGGCGCTCGGTGTCATCGCGCGAGGCCTCGGCGGCGAAGAAGGCGCCATCGGGCACGGTGTAGGAATCGAGCGTCCGCGCGAGGCCGCGGCCCAGCACCGTGGGCGTGGGCGCGCCGTCGGTCAGGCTCCAGGGCGCGCTGGCCAGGAAGCGCACGCGGCTCGCGGTGCCGTCGCGGCGGAAGCCCAGCGCCTCGGCCTGGAAATTCACCCGCACCTGCAGATCGTAGCGGATCGGCGTGCCGGGGCGGCTGTCCTCGAAGCGGCGTTGCAGCGCCCGGCGCATCAGCTGGCCGCGCCGCTCGGGGATGTTGGCCACGCGCACCGCCGCCATCGCCTGCACGAGGCGCGGGTCGTCGCTGGTGTCGAGGCGCACGGCCTCGCCATCCGGGCCGTAGAGGGGACGGAAGCCGCAGGCGCCGAGCAGCGCCAGCGCAGCCGCGGGGAAAAGCGCGCGCCTAGCCCACAAGGTTCACCACCCTCCCCTTCACATGGATGCGCTTGCGGATGGGCCGCCCATCCAGCGCGCGGATCACATTGGGCTCGGCCTCCGCCAGGGCGAAGACCTGTTCGTCGGTGGCGTCCACCGGCACCTCGATGGTGGCGCGCAGCTTGCCCGCCACCTGCACCGCCAGGGTGATGCTGTCCACCGCCAGCAGCGCCGGATCGGCTTCCGGCCAGGGGAGGCGCGCGACCAGCCCGCCGGCCGGGTGCAGCACCGACCAGATCTCCTCGGCCAGATGCGGCATCATCGGCGCGGCAAGGCGCAGCAGGATCTCCATCGCCTCGCGCCGGGCCGCCAGCGGCGCGGTGGGCGCATCGGCGATGGTGTTGGCCAGTTCATGGATGCGCGCCACCGCGACGTTGAAGGCGAAGCCCTCCAGCGCCTCGGTCACGGCGGCGATGCTGCGATGCGCCGCCTGTCGCAGCCGGTGGCCGGCGGCCTCGTCGGGGCGTTCGGCCTCCACCAGCGCCTGCTCCAGCCCTTGGGCCATGCGCCACAGCCGCTGGATGAAGCGGGACGCGCCGGCCACGCCGGACTCGGACCACTCCATGTCGCGCTCGGGCGGGTTGTCGCTCAGGATGAACCAGCGCGCGGTGTCGGCGCCGTAGCGGTCGATGATGGCGCCGGGGTCCACCGTGTTGCGCTTCGACTTCGACATGCTCTCGACGCGGCCGACCGTCACCGGTTCCTCCGTGCCGCGCACCACAGCGATGCCGTCCGCGCGCTTCTCCACCTCCTCGGGGTAGAGCCAGCGGCCATCGGCGCCCTTGTAGCTCTCGTGCTGGACCATGCCCTGGGTGAACAGCCCGGCGAAGGGTTCCTCCAGCGCGAGATGCCCCGCGGCGCGCATGGCCCGGGTGAAGAAGCGCGAGTAGAGCAGGTGCAGGATCGCGTGCTCGATGCCCCCGATGTACTGGTCCACCGGCAGCCAGGCATCCACCGCGGCGCGGTTCACCGGGACATCCGCCCGCGGCGAGCAGAAGCGGGCGAAATACCAGGAGCTGTCCACGAAGGTGTCGAAGGTGTCGGTCTCGCGCCGGGCGGGCTTGGCGCAGCGCGGGCAGGCGACGTGCTTCCAGCTCGGGTGGTGGTCCAGCGGGTTGCCGGGGCGGGAGAAATCCACATCCTCGGGCAGGCGCAGCGGCAGCTGGTCCTGCGGGACCGGCACCACGCCGCAATCATCGCAATGGATGACCGGGATGGGGCAGCCCCAGTAGCGCTGGCGCGACACGCCCCAGTCGCGCAGGCGCCAGTTCACCACGCCCGTGCCCGCGCCCAATTCCTCGAGCTTCGCGATGGCGGCGCGCTTGCCCGAGGCGACGTCGAGGCCGTCCAGGAAGCGCGAGTTGATGATGACGCCATCCCCGATGAAGGGCGCCTCGGCCACGGAGAAATCCGCCCCCGCGTCATGCGGGCGCACCACCGGGATGATGGACAGCCCGTATTTCCGGGCGAATTCATGGTCGCGCTCATCATGGCCGGGGCAACCGAAGATCGCGCCGGTGCCGTATTCCATCAGCACGAAATTGGCGATCCAGACCGGGTAGGTTTCGCCGGTGAAGGGATGCGCCACGCTGAAGCCGGTGTCGAAACCGCGCTTCTCGGCCTGTTCGATCACCGCCTCGCTGGTGCCCATGGCGCGGCATTCGGCGATGAAGGCGGCGGCGTCCGGGTTCCGCGCGGCCGCCGCAGCAGCCAGCGGGTGCTCGGGGGCGACCGCCAGGAAGCTCATGCCGAACAGCGTGTCGGGGCGGGTGGTGAAGACCTCGCAATCCGCGATGCCGCCCACCGCCTCGGCCAGGCGGAAGCGGAAGCGCGCGCCCTCGCTGCGGCCGATCCAGTTGGCCTGCATCAGCCGCACCCGTTCGGGCCAGCGGTCCAGCCCGTCCAGCGCGTCCAGCAGCTCGGGGGCGAATTTCGTGATGGAGAGGAACCACTGCGACAGCAGCTTCTTCTCGACCGGCGCGCCGCTGCGCCACCCGCGGCCGTCGATCACCTGCTCATTGGCCAGGACCGTGCCGTCCACCGGGTCCCAGTTGACCCAGCTTTCCTTGCGCTCGACCAGCCCGGCGTTCAGGAAATCGAGGAACAGCTTCTGCTGCTGGCCATAGTATTCGGGGTCGCAGGTGGCGAATTCGCGCTCCCACTCCAGGGAAAGCCCCATGCGCTTCAATTCGGCGCGCATGTTGGCAATGTTGTCGTAGGTCCATTTGCCGGGGTGGATGCCGCGTTCGCGCGCCGCATTCTCGGCCGGAAGGCCGAAGGCGTCCCAACCCATCGGATGCATCACCAGATGGCCGCGCGCGCGCTTGTAGCGCGCCACCACATCGCCCAGCGTGTAGTTGCGCACATGCCCCATGTGGATCTTCCCCGAGGGGTAGGGGAACATCTCGAGCACGTAATACTTGCGCGCATCGGCGGGCGGCACGTCGGGGACGCGGAAGCAACCCGCCTCGTCCCAGGCGCGCTGCCAGCGCGGCTCGGCGGAGCGGAAATCATAGCGGACGTCCTGGCTGGCGGCGGGCGTGTCGGGCATGGGTGTACGGAAGGCCTCCTGCGCATCCATTACCGCAGAAGCGGCAGGGCGGGAAATCCGGACGCAGGCCGGGCGGGGGTTCCTGATCCGCGCCATGATGCTCTACTGCCGGACGAAGCGGGCCGGGCGGGGCGGCCCGCCCACAACGCATGAGGTGAGGCGATGAAGACGCGCGCTGCCGTGGCCTGGGAGGCGAAGAAGCCGCTGACCGTCGAGACGGTCGAGCTGGAAGGCCCCAAGCCCGGCGAGGTGCTGGTGGAGGTGATGGCGACCGGCGTGTGCCACACCGATGCCTACACCCTGGACGGGCTGGATTCCGAGGGGCTGTTCCCCGCGATCCTGGGCCATGAGGGCGCGGGGATCGTGCGCGAGGTGGGCGCGGGCGTGACCAGCGTGCGGGTGGGCGACCACGTCATCCCGCTCTACACGCCAGAGTGCCGGCAGTGCAAAACCTGCCTGAGCCAGCGCTCCAACCTCTGCACCGCGATCCGCGGCACCCAGGGCCGGGGCGTGATGCCCGACGGCACCAGCCGCTTCAGCTGCGAGCCCGCGGGGCGCGGCGGCGCCAATTCCGTCTTTCACTACATGGGCTGCAGCACCTTCTCGAACTTCACCGTGCTGCCCGAGATCGCGGTGGCCAAGGTCCGCCCCGACGCGCCCTTCGACAAGATCTGCTACATCGGCTGCGGCGTGACCACCGGCATCGGCGCAGTGATCCACACCGCGAAGGTCTGGCCCGGCGCCAATGTGGCGGTGTTCGGGCTGGGCGGCATCGGGCTGAACGTGATCCAGGGCGCGCGCATGGTGGGCGCGGACAAGATCATCGGCGTGGACATCAACCCCGCCCGGCAGGAGATCGCGCGGAAATTCGGGATGACCCATTTCGTCAACCCCGACGAGGTGGGGCGCGACAAGGTGGTGCAGGCCATCCAGGAACTGACCGACGGCGGGGCCGACTTCACCTTCGAATGCGTCGGCAACACGACCCTGATGCGCCAGGCGCTGGAATCGGCGCATCGCGGCTGGGGCGAGAGCATCATCATCGGCGTGGCCGAGGCGGGAAAGGAAATCGCCACCCGCCCCTTCCAGCTGGTGACCGGCCGCGTCTGGAAGGGCAGCGCCTTCGGCGGCGCGCGCGGGCGCACCGACGTGCCGAAGATCGTGGACTGGTACATGGAGGGGAAGATCAACATCGACGACCTGATCACCCACACCATGCCGCTCGATCGCATCAACGACGCCTTCGACCTGATGCATGCGGGCAAGTCCATCCGCTCGGTCGTGGTGTTCTGAGGCGGTCCGCGGCGTCAGGCCTCGTTGTCATCCGGCAGGCTGTAGACCACGGCCACATCCACGCGGAACAGCTTGCCGCCCAGCAGCAGAAGGGCGACCAGCGGGGTCATGAGAAAGAAGAAGACGTGGAAACGGCGGGGAAGGTCGTCGCGGAACTGCTGGTGCTGGATAGGCATCGGGCTTCTCCCTGCTGGGTGTGAACGGGGGGGCAGTGTCGCGTCAGCCTCCTTTCAGCTCGGCCGCGATGGCGTCCGGGCAGGCCAGCCCGAGCCGCATCCGCGCCAGCGCCATGGGGGTGTGGGCACGCGCGGGCGCGCGGCCAGGGCAGATCGTGCAGGCGTCATCGGCACTCCCTTCACAGGCTTGCGTGAACACCCTCCCGCCAGCCGGGCGGGAGCGGGGGCGCCGGAAAAAACACCCCCTACTCTATGCAGTGAGAATCACGCGCCGGACGGGGGACGGCGCAGGCCCGGATGCTCCGTGACAATGCATGCGTGGGCAAAATTACCCACATGGGCTGTGCACGCACTGGACACCGCCGCGGCGCGGCGGAGTGGCCGCAGGCGCACGCCCATGCCATGTCGGGAGGGGATGCGTCAGGAGCGGACGGGTCCGGCCAGGCGCGGGCGATGATGCCTGACGGCGCCGAGTGAGGGCCGGCAGGGGGGGGGCGGCATGGGGGGGCGCGGTGCCAGAAGCCGCGGCCGCGCGTCATGGCGGCGGGCGGCATGCAGCGCACTCGCCGGAAAGCAGGTTCAGCCCGCCACCGCCCCGTCGCGTTCGATCATCAGGCGGCGCGCCTCATCAGGGATGGGGAAGCTTGCGCCGTCCCTCACGCAGACCAGCAACGCCTTGCATTCGAAGACCAGCCCGTCCTTCCAAACGGCGTATTCATGCACGAAGCTGGTGCGGCGCAGGCTGGGCACGCGCAAGGTCAGCAGCACCTCGTCCTGGAAGCCAAGCGCGCGGCGATAGCTGACCTCGAGCTTTGCCACCACCGGACCCGGCGCGTCGGCGCGGAAGGCCTGCCCCAGCGAGGCCCAGTGCTCGACCCGCATATCCTCGAACATGATCAGATAGGCGGCGTGGTTTACATGACCGTACAGATCACATTCCGCCCAGCGGATCACATGCCGCTTGGCCATGGACCATTTGCCCTCGACGCAGAAGGCCTGCATGCCCGAATCCGTCATTCGCCCCGCCCCTGACCGCTATGGCGAGGCTGGCGGAAAAACGCCCGCCAATCCAGCCATGGCGCAGGGCGGGTGCGGTGCCGGTTGACGCCCCGCCGCCCCGGGCACGGCCGCGCATGCAGGGCGTGGCCGACCGTGAAGGCCGGGCGCTTGCGCATGCCGCTCGGCTTCCCGGCGGTTGCCCGGCTTCTGTTCGGGGTGTTCACCGCTGGCGCGCTCCTGCTCCTTGGCGTCGATGCCGGCTGTCGCGCGGCCGCCCTCCCGACCTCGCTGGCGGAGACGGCCCCGGCAGGCGGCGGTGTTTGGCTTCCCCTCGGGCGCAAGCGAGGAGGTGCTGGAGCTTCGCGGCAAGGAGAAGCGCGTGATGCTGCGCGACGAGTTGGTGCGGATGGTCAGCGGCGGCGGCGCCCTCGCGGATTGACCTAACCCGGTTCGTAGAGCGGCTTCAGCTTCAACCGGCGCAGCAGGTTGCGGCAGAGCAGGTCGATCTCGCGCCGGTCCGTGGATTCCGGATGCACGCTGGCCCAGGCGGCGGCGGCGCGGCGCCAAAACAGGCCGAGGTCGGTCAGGCGGTCGCGCAGCAGCGCCTGGCGCTCGGCCATGACGGCGACCGCGCTCAGGCTGCCCTGCTGGTCGAGCGCGGCCACCGCGGCGTCGCGCAGCGCATCGGCGGTCTCTCGCGGAACGCCGACCAGCGGCGTGACCTGGCGCAGCGCCTGGGCGATCAGGTCGCCCGACCAATGCGCGTCGCGCAGCAGGACCCGGGCAGTGGCCTTCACCATGCGCTCCATCCCGGCATAGTCGGGCTGGGCGGCATGGGCGGCCAGCACCTCGGCATGGGCCCGCGCCAGCCGCTGCAGCGCCCGCGCGAGCCGGGCGATGCGCTCGAGCTCAAAGGCGCCGGAGGTGATGCAGCGCGCCGCCGCGCTCTCGAACATGGCGATGCCCGGCGGGGTGCGCCGCAACGCGTCCAGATAGGCTTGGCCCGCGGCCCCCGCGCCCCGGGAGAGTGCCGACACCAGCGCGGTGGTGGCCGCATAGAGCATGTGCTCGGGCGGCGTGGGCTGGGGCTGGCCGCGCAGCGCGGGCGGCATGGGATCGCCCGGGATCACCACCTCCACGAGGCGCAGCGCGGACGGGATCAGCCGCAGCAGCCGGAAGTCGCGGCTGCCGGGCTGAACGTCCAGCGCGGAATGGGCGTTCTCCACATCAAGCACGAGGCGCAGCGCTTCGAAGCGGCGCACGAAGATGATCTGCCCATCCGGGCCACGCTCGAAGGCCAGGTCGTCGGTGCGCAGCCAGGGCGACTCGAAGCTGAAGGCGGGCGGCGGCCATTCCTCGCCCTCCACCACGCCCGGGAAGTGGACGGGGTCGTAGAGCAGCGGATCGGGCAGGGTGGCGACGGCGGGCGGCACCACGGCCGCTTGCGCCCGCCCGGCTTGAGAAAGGCTGAACGGAACCGCCCCCAACCCCCTCGCACGCGGCGCAGCGGGCGCGTAACCTGTGCCTCGGGAGGGACCAACGCGATGACCCCGATCAGCCTGGAGGCGATGGCCGCCTCGATCCCCGATGGCGCCATGCTGGCCATGCCGCCCGACAATTCGCTGCCCTCGGTGGCGCTGGCCAAGGCGCTGATCCGCCGCGGCGCGCGTGGGCTGCGCCTGGTGGGCGTGCCCATCTCCGGCTTCGCCACCGACATCCTGATCGGCGCGGGCTGCGTGTCGGAGGTGAACACCTCCGCGGTCACGCTGGGCGAGGCCGGCTTCGCGCCGCGCTTCACCGAGGCGCTGAAGGCGGGGCGCATCACCATCCGCGACGCCACCTGCCCGGCCATGCACACCATGCTGCAGGCGGCCGAGAAGGGCGTGCCCTTCATGCCGCTGCGCGGGCTGATCGGCAGCGACATCCTGGCCAACCGCCCCGACTGGCGCGTGGTGGAAAGCCCCTTCCCCGCCCCGGACGGCAGCGTCGAGAAGATCACCCTGCTGCCCGCCCTGCATCCGGATGTGGCGGTCTTCCACGCCGCAATGGCCGACAGCGCGGGCAATGTCTGGGTGGGCCGCCGGCGCGAATGCGCCACCATCGCCCATGCCAGCCGCCGCTGCCTGGTCACGGTGGAGCGCGTGGTGGAGGGCAATTTCCTCGAGGATGAGCGCATGACGCCCGGCGCCATCAACGCCACCTACATCGAGGCCGTCGCGGTGGCCGAGCGCGGCGCCCAGCCCGCCGCGCTGCTCGACGAATACGGCTTCGATACGGAATGCGTGCTGGCCTATGCCCGCGCCGCCAAGACGGCCGAGGGCTTCGCGGAATGGTGCGCCGAGCACGTCTTCGGCGGGCAGAGGGCGGCCGCGGAATGAGCGCGGCGGCCGGATACCGCAGCGAGGAGTTGCTCGCGGTCTGCATCGCGCGGCTGATCCGCGCAGTGCCCACGCGCCACATCGCGGTGGGCGCGGCCTCGCCCATCCCGGCGGCGGCCTGCTGGCTGTGCGTGAAGCAGGGCGATCCGCTGCGCCTGTCGCTGCTGCACAAGCGCAGCGGCAACCCCTTCACCGACGGCTCGCGCGAGTTGTTCGACCTCACGGGCCAGGGACGCGTGGACCTGTTCTTCCTGGGCGGCGGCGAGATCGACGGCCAGGCCAACCTCAACCTCATCGGCACCGGCGACTGGCCGGGCACGGGCGTTCGCTTCCCGGGAAGCTTCGGCTCGGCCTTCATGTACTACATGGCCGGGCGCACCATCCTGTTCCGCGAGGAACACAGCCCGCGCGTGCTGGTGCAGCGGGTGGCGCACATCTCCGCCCCCGGCACCAGCGAGCCGGGGGTCTATCGCCGTGGCCACGCCCAGGCGCTGGTGACGGGGCGCTGCATCTTCCACTTCCACCCCGAGCGCGCGCGCTTCAGCCTGGCGTCGATCCATGCCGGCGAGACGCTGGAGAGCATCCGCGCCATGACCGGCTTCGACTTCGACGTGCCCGACGGCGTGGGCGAGACACCACCGCCCTCCGCGGCGGAACTCGCCCTGCTGCAAGGACCGGTTTGCGACGAGATGCTGGAGACCTATCCGGAATTCTGCCGCCGCGTCTGGGGGCGGTCCCGGGCCGCCTGATGCCCTGGCTCGGTCTGGTGGTCGGCGCGCTGGCCGCCTCGGCGGCCTGGGATCTGTGGCGCCTCGCGCGGCATGCGCGCTGGCCCGAGGCCGAGACGCTGCTGCGCGGGATCTGGGCGCACCCGCTCCTCTGGAGGGCGCGCCTTCGCCATGACGTCCGCAGCGGCGAGGGCGAGACCTGGGTGGGCACGGAATGGCGTTTCACACCGCTGCCCGACCTGCTCGGACTGCGGCAGGGCCAGCGCCTGCGGCGCCGCTACGATCCGGCCGACCGCGGCAGGATCGTGGAGTTCGCGCCAGGCAGGACCGCCGGGCTGGTGGGCATCAAGCTTGGGCTGGCCGGCTTCGCCTGGGTCGCCGGTTAGAGCAATATCCGACCGGATGGAATCATCCGGTCGGATTTCTTGCTCTGGAAAACAAAGCTGCTCTAGGGTCGAAACCCAATCAGGTGTAGGAATCGGGTGCTGGTTTCTGATTCAAGCTGACTGTCACGGCTTGGATGGAAACGATGGCGGCGGAGTATTGGCTCGACAATTCGGCCTGGGCGGCGATCGAGCCGCTGCTGCCCAGTAACCAGCCCGGTGCGCGGCGTGTGGACGACCGGCGCGTCATCAGCGGCATCGTGCACGTGCTTCGTTCGGGCTGCCGCTGGAAGGACTGCCCGGCGATCTACGGCCCGCCGACCACGATCTACAACCGATGGAACCGCTGGAGCGGGC
>SKWC01000310.1 GCA_007129145.1 Rubritepida sp. | reverse complement strand
GCGGCGCGCCACAGATACCAGGCGGCGACGCTGCGCCACGGCCGCCACGCCTCGCCGAGCTCGGCCAGGGCACGGGGGCGCAGCTGCGCCTCGGCCCTGCTGACCAGGCGCCAGCCCTCACGCACCCCGAAATCATCCACCGGCAGCACGTCGGGCCGGCCCAGGGTGAAGATCAGCAGCATCTCCACCGTCCAGCGCCCGACCCCGCGCAGCGCCACCAGCCGCTCGATCAGCGCCGCATCGGGCAGCGCATGCGCCTCCTCCAGACCGGGCACCAGCCCGGCCAGGGTCTTGTCCGCGATGTCGCGGATGGCCGCGCATTTCGCGGCCGAGAAGCCGCAGCCGCGCAGCGCCTCCACGGGCAGCGCGACGATGGCCTCGGGCGGGGGCAGGCCGCCATCGGTCGAAAGCGCGCCCAGCCGGCCCAGCATCGCCTCCGCGGCGCGGCCATGCACCTGCTGGTGCGCGATGGCGCGCAGCAGCGCCTCATAGGGCGGGCGGGGTTCGGGGCTCAGGCGGCAGGGCCCGACCTCGCGCACCAGGGCGCCGAGGCCGGGCTGGCGCAGCAGGCGGCGCTCGGCGCGGGACCAGTCGGGTGTCATGCGCCCCACCACAGCAGCCCCAGCCCCAGCGCGGAAGCCAGCGCCATGGAGGGCCAGACCAGCCGCCAGACCTGCACGGGCCGGGTTCCGTCGGCGGCCAGCGCGCAGAGCATGGCGGTCACCGCGATGCTCATCCCCGCCCCCGCCGCGCCCATGAAGTTGTGCATCCCCGGCGCCAGCAGCGGCGGCAGGGCGAAGGCCTGGCCGAGTGCCGCCTGCACCGCCACCAGCGCCGCCTGGGCGCCCACATTGCTGCCGGTGACGAAGCCGGCCAGGAAGCCCATCGGCGGCATCAAGGGCAGCGCTGCCCCGCCGGCCGAATCGGCCAGCGCCGCGGCCAGCGCCGCCGCCACCCCGCCGCCCGCCAGCCAGCGCCCCAGCAGCACATAGAGCAGCATGACCAGCATCGGCCGCCCCGCCCGGGCCAGCGCGCCGCGCAGCCTGGCACCCCCATCCGCCCGCGCCAGCAGCAGCCCCAGCGCCACCGCCCACAGCACCAGCGCCACATGGGTCACGGCAAAGCCGGGCAGGTCCGCGAAGGGGCGCAGCGCCGGCGGGTCTTGCCACAGCCGCGCGCCGAGCAAGGCAGTCGTCAGCAGCAGATAAGGGAAGGCCGCGCGCAGCGCGGGCCCCGCCGCACGCGGCGGATCGGCCCGCCACAGCGCCCACAGCAGCACGATGCCCGAGGCGACCACGCCGATCACCTCGAAGGGCAGCACCCAGTGCAGCCCCAGCACCAGCCCGCCCAGCACCGCCAGCATCAGCGCCTGCATCGCCTTCTCGCGCGGCGGGACCACGAGGCCCGCGCGCGCCTGCAGCGCCCAGATCATCGGCGCGAGCAGCGGCAGCCACAGCACGGTGGGAAAGCCCGCCATCCGCGCGACCTCATGCGGCGGCAGCCCCAGCAGCGTGGCGCCCAGCAGCGTGCCCGGACCAAGCCCCCCCCAGGGCACCAGGATCAGCGCCTGCAGCGACAGCGCCACCGCCACCGCGCCGCCGATGCCCATGGCGCGCAGCGCGCCGAGCGCGAAGACGGCGCCGATGGCGAAGCCCGTGACGCTCTCGAGGAAGCAGCCCAGCGGCACGGCGGCGGCGAAGACCCGCGCGGGCGTCGCCTCGCGCGTCTCGGCCTGGGCGGCGGGTGCCGCGGCGGCGTGGAACAGCAACCCGCCCGCCACGATCGCCATGGGCTGCAGCGCCAGCCAGACGCCGCGCAGCGTCTCGGCCGGCAGGAATTCCGGCAGGCTCACCGCGGGCGGCAGGCTGACCGCCACCGCGGGCAGCGCCAGCAGCAGCGCGATCAGGCAGGCGGGGACCGGCCCGGCGCGGCCGCTCCCCAGCAGCGCCAGCAAGGCCAGCAGCGGCAGGGACTGCACCAGGACCATGCGCGCATGCTGCTGCGGGAATGCTTGCGAAGCAACGCCCGCCCCGCCACGCTGCACGCCAAGGAGGAACGATCCCAAGATGTCCCGCTACGAGGCCGAACGCGCCGCCTGGCGCGCCGATCCGCAGGGCTGGTGGATGCGCGCCGCCCGGGCGATCGACTGGATAACGCCGCCGCGCACCGCCTTCGACCCGCACTCCGGCCCGCATGGCCGCTGGTTCCCCGATGGCGTGCTCAACACCTGCCACAACGCGCTGGACCGCCATGTGGCGGCCGGCCGCGGGGCGCAGGCCGCGCTGATCCACGACAGCCCGATGACCGGCCGGGTCACGCGCATCACCTACGCCGAGCTGACCGACCGCGTGGCGCGGCTGGCCGGGGCGCTCGCCGCGCGCGGCGTGGCCAAGGGCGAGCGCGTGCTGATCTACATGCCCATGGTGCCCGAGGCCGCCATCGCCATGCTGGCCTGCGCGCGGCTGGGCGCCATCCATTCGGTGGTGTTCGGCGGCTTCGCCGCGGCCGAACTCGCCGCGCGCATCAACGACGCGACCCCGCGCGCCGTGATCACCGCAAGCTGCGGCCTCGAGCCCGGGCGGGTCGTGCCCTACAAGCCGCTGCTGGATGCCGCGATCGGCATGGCGGCGCACAAGCCCGATTTCTGCCTGGTGCTGCAGCGCCCCGAGGCCCCGGCCGAACTCATCCCCGGCCGCGACGAGGATTATGCGGCCGCCGAGGCCGCGGGTGCGCCGCATCCCTGCGTGCCGGTGACCGCGACCGACCCGCTCTATATCCTCTACACCAGCGGCACGACCGGACAGCCCAAGGGCATCGTGCGCGACCACGGCGGGCATGCGGTCGCGCTGCAGCACTCCATGCGCATGATCTACGGCGTCGAGGCGGGCGACGTGTACTGGGCGGCCTCCGACGTCGGCTGGGTCGTGGGGCATTCCTACATCGTCTATGCGCCGCTGCTGGCCGGCTGCACCTCCGTGCTGTTCGAGGGCAAGCCGGTCGGCACGCCCGATGCCGGCACCTTCTGGCGGGTCTGCGCCGAGCATGGCGTGCGGGTGATGTTCACCGCCCCCACCGCGCTGCGCGCCATCCGCAAGGAGGACCCGGAGGGGCGGCTGATGGCCCGCCACGACCTCTCGCGGCTGGAGGCGCTGTTCCTGGCCGGCGAGCGCTGCGACCCGCCCACCGCCGAATGGGCGGCCGAACGCCTGAACATCCCGGTGGTGGACCATTGGTGGCAGACCGAGACGGGCTGGGCCATCACCGCGGGCTTCCGCGACCACGGGCTGTTCCCGCCGCGCCCGGGTTCGGGCGGCAAGCCCTCGCCCGGCTTCGACGTGCGCGTCCTGGACGCCGAGGGGCAGGAGGTCGCGCCCGGCGCGGAGGGCGCGCTGGCGCTGCGCCTGCCCCTGCCGCCCGGCTGCGCCCCCACGCTGTGGAATGCCGAGGCGCGCTACACCCAGGCCTATCTCTCGACCTTCCCGGGCTTCTACGACACCTCCGACGCGGGCCGCGTGGACGAGGAAGGCTTCGTCTGGGTGATGGGCCGCACCGATGACGTGATCAACGTGGCCGGCCACCGGCTTTCGACCGGCGCGATGGAGGAGGTGCTGGCCAGCCACCCCGATGTGGCGGAATGCGCCGTGGTGGGTGCGGCCGATGCGCTGAAGGGCCAGGTGCCGCTGGGGCTGGTCGTGCTGAAGGCCGGCGTGGCGCGCGGCGAGGCCGAGATCGCCGCCGAACTGGTCGCGCTGGTGCGTCAGCGCATCGGCCCCGTCGCCGCCTTCCGCGACGCCCGGGTGGTGCCGCGCCTGCCCAAGACGCGCTCGGGCAAGATCCTGCGCGCGACCATAAGGCGCATCGCCGATGGGCAGGATTTTGCCGCCCCCGCCACCATCGACGACCCGGCCATCCTCGATGAGATCCAGGAGGCGCTGACCCGATGATCACGACCGAACGCCGCAACGACGGGGTGGCGCTGCTGGTGCTGGACCGCCCGCAGGCCCGCAACGCGCTGTCCATCGCGATGCTGGAGGCGCTGGCCGCCGCGCTGCGCGATGCCCAGGACGCGCGCTGCATCGTGCTGGCGGCGAATGGCCCCGTCTTCTGCGCCGGCCATGACCTTCGCGAACTGACCGCCGCGCGCGCCGATGCCGATGGCGGCCGCGCCTTCTTCGCCCGCACCATGGGGCTGTGCAGCCAGGTGATGCGCCAGGTGGTCGAGCACCCGGTGCCGGTGGTCGCCGCCGTCGAGGGCATCGCCACCGCCGCCGGCTGCCAGCTGGTCGCGAGCTGCGACCTGGCCGTGGCCGCCCCCGGCGCGCGCTTCTGCACGCCCGGCGTGGACATCGGCCTGTTCTGCTCGACGCCCGCCGTGGCGCTGGCGCGCAACATCCCCCGCAAGGCGGCGATGGAGATGCTGCTGACCGGTCGGATGGTGGGTGCCGAGGAGGCGCATGGCCTCGGCCTCGTGAACCGCATCGCCCAGGATGCGCGCGCCGCCGCGCTGGAGCTGGCATCGCAGGTCGCGGCCCGCAGCGCCGTGACCATCCGCATGGGCAAGGCGGGCTTCAACCGCCAGATGGCCCAGCCGCTGGCGGAAGCCTATGATTCGGCCAGCTGCGTGATGGTCGAGAACATGCTGGCCGCCGACGCCGCCGAGGGCATCGGCGCCTTCCTCGAAAAACGCCACCCCCATTGGCAGGACCGCTGAGCATGGCCGAGGCCGACTACGACGCGCTGCCCCGGCAGCCCGCCAACCACCAGCCCCTGACGCCCCTGCTGTTCATGGAGCGCAGCGCGCAGGTCTTCCCCGACCATGCGGCCGTCGCCTATGGCGGCACCCGCCGCACCTACCGCGAGACGCGCGATCGCTGCGTGCGGCTGGCCCATGCGCTGAGCCTGCTGGGGCTGGGGCGCGGCGACACGGTGGCGGTGCTGCTGCCCAACATCCCCGAGATGCTGGAATGCCACTTCGGCGTGCCCATGGCGGGCTGCGTGCTGAACACCATCAACACGCGCCTCGACGCCGCGACCATCGCCTACATCCTCGACCATGGCGAGGCGCGGGTGCTCATCTTCGACCGCGAATGGGCGCCCGTGGTGCGCGCCGCGCTGGCGCAATGCGCGAAGCCGCCCGCGCTGATCGAGGTGCATGACCGGGAGGCCTTCGGCCATGACCACCACGATTTGCAGACGCTGGGCGGGCAGGATTACGAGGCCTTCCTGCAGCAGGGCGACCCCGGCTTCGCCTGGCCCATGCCGCGCGACGAATGGGATGCGATCGCGCTGAACTACACCTCGGGCACCACGGGGCGGCCCAAGGGGGTGGTGTATCACCACCGCGGCGCCTCGCTGCTGGCCACCGGCAATGTCCTCTCGGCGGGGATGGGGCGGCATCCGGTCTATCTCTGGACGCTGCCGATGTTCCACTGCAACGGCTGGTGCTTCCCCTGGACCATCACCGCCATGGCGGGCACCCATGTCTGCCTGCGCGCGGTGCGCGGGCCGGCCATGTGGTCGCTGATCGCGGGCGAGGGCGTCACGCACATGTGCGGCGCGCCCATCGTCATGAGCGCGCTGCTGCAGACGCCTGAGAAGGAACGGCGCCACCTGCCCGGCCCCGTCACCTTCGTCGTGGCCGGCGCGCCGCCGCCCGAGGCGGTGCTGGCCGCGATGCGCCACGCCGGCTTCCAGGTGCTGCATGTCTATGGGCTGACCGAGGTCTATGGCCCGGCCGTCACCAATGAATGGCACGCCGAATGGGACGCCCTGCCCGCCCCCGACCAGGCGCGGCACATGGCGCGCCAGGGCGTGCGCTACCTGGCGCTGGAGGCGCTGGAGGTGCTGGACCCCGCGACCATGGCCCCCGTCCCCGCCGATGGCGTGGCGATGGGCGAGGTGATGTTCCGCGGCAATGTGGTCATGAAGGGCTATCTGAAGGACGCGGAGGCCACGCGAAAGGCCTTCGCCGGCGGCTGGTTCCATTCGGGCGACCTCGCGGTGCGCTACCCCGACGGCTACATCCAGCTGCGCGACCGCTCCAAGGACATCATCATCTCGGGCGGCGAGAACATCAGCAGCATCGAGGTGGAGGACGCGCTCTACAAGCACCCGGCGGTGGCGGTGGCAGCGGTGGTGGCCCAGCCCGACGAAAAATGGGGCGAGGTGCCCTGCGCCTTCGTCGAGCTGAAGCCGGAGGCGCAGGCCAGCGCGGATGAGCTGATCGCCCATTGCCGCACCCTGCTGGCGGGCTTCAAGGTACCCAAAAAAGTGGTGTTCCAGGAACTGCCAAAAACGAGTACAGGTAAGATTCAGAAACATGTGCTGCGCGGCGCCATGCGGTGAATCGCGCAGGCCAACCTTGAAAGGGGCCTGAAACACATGACACGGATCATCGGAATCGCCCTGATCGCGCTCGGCGCGGTCTTGCTTTATTTCGGCTACAATGCCTCCCAGGCGCCAGTCGAACAGCTCAGCGAGACGCTGACTGGTCGGTTCACCGACAGGACCATGCTGTATCTGGTGGGTGGCGGCGTGGCCGCGGTGCTGGGCCTGCTGCTCGCGGTGTTCGGCCGGCGCTGAGAACCCGCGTCAGGCGGTGATCAGCCCCAGCCGGTCTTCCTCGAACACGCCACAGGTCAGCACCCCGCCCCAGACGCAGCCCGTGTCCAAATTGATCCGGTTGGGGCGGATGTCGGCCACGCGCTCGCGCACGGGGGTGTGGCCATGCACCACCACGAAGCCGTGGTCGGCCTCGCTGTCCAGGAAGGGGCCGCGGATGCGCGTGAGGTCATCGAGGCTCTGCGCCTCCAGCGCCACGCCGGGGCGGATGCCGGCATGGACGAACAGATAGGGCCCGACGCGGTGGTGCGGCAAAAGGCCGCGCAGGAAGCCCTGGTCCTCGGCGGGGATGCCGCTGCGCCATTCGGCGGGCGGCGCGTCCGGGTCCACGCCCCAGGAGGCAAGGGCCTCCTTGCCGCCGTAATACATCCAATCCGTGGCGGAAGGCCCGTCGCCATCGAGGGCGGCCAGCAGGGTCACCTCATGGTTGCCCTTGAGGTTCACCACCGGGCAGGCGTCGAAGCCGCGCACGGCCGCGATCACCCCCGCGCTGTCGGGTCCGCGGTCGATGTAGTCGCCCAGATGCACCACCACGGCGCCGGGCGTGGGATGCGCGGCCAGGTCGGCGCGGATGGCATCATGCACGGCGCGAAGCTGGGTGATGCAGCCATGTGTGTCGCCGATCGCGTAGACGCGCTTCCCCTGCGCCAGGGTGGCGGGCGCGCGCAGCCACTTCATTGCGCGGCCGCGCTCGCCTCGCTGCGGGTGCCGCCGACGCGCGCAGCCAGGGCGGCGGCCATGAAGTCGTCGAGGTCGCCGTCCAGCACCGCGTCGGGATTGCCCTTCTCGATGCCGGTGCGCAGATCCTTCACCAGCTGGTAGGGCTGCAGGACATAGCTGCGGATCTGGTGGCCCCAGCCGATGTCGGTCTTGCTGGCCTCGGCGGCGTCGGCCACCGCCTCGCGCTTCTTCAGCTCCAGCTCATACAGCCGCGCCTTCAGCATGTTCATCGCGATCTCGCGGTTGCGGTGCTGGCTGCGGTCCTGGGTGGAGGCGGCGACGAGGCCGGTCGGGATATGGGTGAAGCGCACCCCCGATTCGGTCTTGTTGACGTGCTGCCCGCCGGCGCCCGAGGCGCGGAAGGTGTCGGTCTTGATGTCGGCGGGGTTGATCTCGATCTCGATGCGGTCGTCCACGACGGGATAGACATAGACCGAGGCGAAGCTGGTCTGCCGCCGCGCCGCGCTGTCGAAGGGGCTGATGCGCACCAGCCGGTGCACCCCCGATTCCGTCTTGAGCCAGCCATAGGCGTTGGGCCCGCTGACCTGCATGGTGGCGGACTTGATGCCCGCCTGCTCGCCCTCGGACTGCTCGGTGAGCGTCACCTTGTAGCCGCGCGCCTCGGCCCAGCGGCCGTACATGCGCAGCAGCATCTCGGCCCAATCCTGCGCCTCGGTGCCGCCCGCGCCGGCATTCACCTCGAGATAGGCGTCATTCGCATCCGCCTCGCCCGAGAGCAGGCTGTAGATCTCGCGGCGCTTCGCCTCGGCGGCATAGGCGTGCAGGTCGGCGACCGCGGCATCGGCGGTCTCGGCGTCGCCCTCCTCCTCGGCCAGTTCGATGAGGTCGAGCGCGTCGCGCACCGACTGCTCGAGGCGCTGCACGCCCTCGACCTGGTCAGCGAGCCGCGTGCGCTCCTGCATCACGCGGCCGGCTTCCTTGGCGTCGTTCCAGAGGTTGGGGTCCTCGGCGCGTGCGTTCAGTTCCGCGAGGCGGATGGTTGCGGCATCCCAGTCAAAGATGCCTCCTCAGCAGGGTCACCGATGCGGTGATCTGCTCGTGCAATTGGGTGGCGTCAGCGCGCATGGGCGTTCAATACAGCCCGCCCAACCCGCTGTCCACGCGCTGCGCCGCGCCGGCGTCGGGGATGCGCGGGTCCAGGGCGGCATTCTCGGTGCCGGGGCGGAAGGCCTCGATGATGGGCTGGCCCGTGTCATGGGTGATGCGCACCAGCGCGACGCCCGGCGGCGCGCGGAAGGGCACGGCGGGGCTGCCCTCGCTGGCGGCGGCCAGCACCTCGCGGAAGATCGGCGCGGCCAGCCGCCCGCCGGTCACCTCGCCGCCGCGCTCGCCCGAATGGCGCAGCGAGCGTGGATCGTCGAAGCCGACCCAGACGGCGATGACGATCTCGGGCGTGTAGCCGACGAACCAGGCGTCGCGGAAATCATCGGTGGTGCCGGTCTTGCCCGCCACCGGGCGGTTCAGCCCCTGCGCCGCGCGGGGCCCTGTGCCGCGGGTCACCGCACCCTCCAGGATGGAGGTCATCTGGAAGGCGGTGATCGGGTCCAGGATCTGGTGGCGGTTGTCCACCACCGGCGGCGGCCCGGCCTCGGGCGGGGTGTCGCAGCCGGCGCATTCGCGCGCCATGGTGCGGAACAGCACCCGCCCGCGCTCATCCTGGACGCTGTCGATCAGCGTGGGCTCGACGCGCCGCCCGCCATTGACGAAGGCGGCATAGGCGGCCGCCTGGCGCAGCACCGTCGTCTCGCCCGAGCCGAGGCTCATCGCCAGGAACTCGGGCATGTTCTCGATCAGGCCGAAGCGCGCCGCGACCTCGGCCACGCGGTCCATCCCCACCTCCTCGGCGATGCGGATGGTCGCCAGGTTGCGGCTGAGCTCCATGGCGCGGCGCATGGTCAGGTAGCCCATCATCTGGCCGTCCGCATTGGAGGGCCGCCAGACCCCGGCGGGGGTGCGCAACTCGAACTCGCCGTCCAGGTATTGCTGGTTGGGCGGGATGCCGGCTTCCAGCGCCGGCAGGAAGACGAAGGGCTTGAAGGAGGATCCGGGCTGGCGCTGCGCCTGGGTGGCGCGGTTGAACCAGGAACGCTCCAGGCTCCAGCCGCCGGCCATGGCCAGCACGCGCCCGGTGTGCGGGTCGAGCGCCACCACCGCGCCCTCCACCTCGGGCAGTTGGCGCAGCGCCACGCGCGCGGGCCGCGCGGGGGTTCGGCCGCGGGCGGGGCTGGCCTCCAGCGGCTCGACCAGGATCACGTCGCCGGGGGCGAGGATGTCGGCCATGCGCCGCGGCACGGG
>SKWC01000391.1 GCA_007129145.1 Rubritepida sp. | reverse complement strand
GCCGCCGCACCGCCGCCACCCTGCTGCCCGCGCATCTGCCGGTGCATGCGGGCGAGGCGGTCAGCCTGCCCAGCGCGGCGACCCGCCGCCTGCGCCTGGAGCTTCACCTGGAGGGCGGGGAAAGCCGCACGCTGAGCCTGCTGCCCGAGGATGGGCGGATCATCCTGCCCCCCCTGCCCCCGGGCCGGCATGCGCTGGAGCATGCCACGGCGCGCTGCACCATCACCGCCGCCCCCGCGCGCTGCTTCCAGGACCCCGCGCTGGCGCGCCGCCGCTTCGGCGTGACGCTGCAAGCCTATGCGGCCCGCCATGCGCATGACCAGGGCATGGGCGACTTCACCGCCATCGCCGAATGGGCCGCCGTCACCGCCGCGGCGGGCGGGCGCTGGCTGGGTATCTCGCCCCCGCATGCGCTGCACCTGACCGACCGCGAGCGCGCCAGCCCCTACCAGCCGAGCGACCGCCGCTTCCTCGAACCGCTGCTGATCGACGTCGCGCGGCTGCCCGGCCTCGCGCCGCGCGGCTGGCCGCCGGCCGGGGGGGGCCTGGTGGACTACCCCGCCGCCTGGGCCATCAAGCGTGCCGCCCTCGCGGAATCCTGGGCGCGCTTCGACCGCCGCGACGCCGCCTTCCTTTCCTTCCGCGCCGGGGGCGCGGGCGCGCTTGAGGATTTCGCCGCCTATGGCGCGCTGGCCGAGCATTTCGGCCACGGCGACCACCGGCGCTGGCCCGCGGGCTTCGCCCATCCGCGCGACCATGCCGTCGCCGGCTTCCTGCGCGACCACGCCGATGCCGTGGGCTTCCATGTCTTCATGCAGTTCATCGCGGATGCGCAGATGGCGCGGGCCGCGCGCGCGGGTGCGGCGGGGGGCGCGGGGCTGTACCGCGACCTCGCGGTGGGAACCGCCCCCGACGGGGCCGAGATGTGGTGCGGCGCCCTGCCCGTGCTGGCGGGTTTCTCGATCGGCGCGCCGCCCGATCCGCTGGGGCCGCAGGGCCAGGTCTGGGGCGTGCCGCCGCCCGACCCGGTCGCCTCGGCGGCCGAGGGCCATGCCGGCTTCGCCGCGCTGATCCGCGCCAACATGCGCCACGCCGCGGCGCTGCGCATCGACCATGTGCTGGGGCTGCGCCGCCTGTTCCTGGTGCCCGATGGCGCCCCCGCCTCGGCGGGCTGCTACCTGATGCAGGACATGCCCGCCCTGCTGGCCGAGATCAGCCTGGAAAGCCACCGCGCCGCCTGCGCCGTGGTGGGCGAGGACCTGGGCACCGTGCCCGAGGGGCTGCGCGAGGAACTGGGCGCGGCGGGGCTGCTCTCCTACCGGGTGCTGTGGTTCGAGCGCGAGGCGGACCGCTTCATCCCGCCCGCCGAATGGCCCGGGCAGGCGGTGGCCTGCGTCGCCACCCACGACCTGCCCACCCTGGCCGGCTGGTGGGGCGGCCAGGACATCCGCGAGCGTGAGGCGCTGGGGCTGATGGACCGCACCACGGCGGCGCAAGCCCAGGCCGAGCGCGGGCGGGAGAAGGCGGCCCTGCTGCAGGCGGCGGCCGAATCCGGCCACGCGCTGCCCGCCCCCCTGGCCGGAGGCGGCTTCACCGCCCAGGCGGCGGCCGCGCTGCACGGCCATGCGGCGGCCACCGCCAGCGCCATGCTGCTGGTGCAGGCCGAGGATCTGGCGGGCGAGGCGGTGGCGGTGAACCTGCGCGGCACCGACCGCGAGCGACCGAGCTGGCGCCGCCGCCTGCCCGGCACCGCCGAGGCGGTCATGGCCGGCGAGATGGCCCAGGCCGTGCTGGCCGCCGTCCGCGCGGAGCGCCCAACGGAGTGAGGCCGCACCATCGCGGCCGCCGTCCCCGGCCAGCCGCGCCATGACCCCGGCCGAACCCCGGCCGCGCTTCGCGCTGTTCGTCGCCTCGGCCACCTGCGCCTTCGGCGGGGTGTGGATGGCCATGCCGCTCGGCCCCGTCCTGCTGACCGAGGCGGGGCTCTCCGCCACCGTGGTCGGGCTCTACGCAGCCTGCTTCTGGGGGGCGGCGCTGCTCGTCGCGCCCTCCACACCCTGGCTCGGCCGGGCCGTGGGTGGCGCCTATGCGCTGCATCGCCTTGCATGCGGGCTGGCGGCGGTGGCGCTGTGCGTCCTCGCCCTCGACCCGCCGCTGTGGCTGTGGTTCCTCTGCGGGGCGATGCTGGGGGTGGGCGCCTGCCTCGCCTGGACCACGGCGGATGCGATCGCCGCAGCCCTGGCGCCGGAGGGGCGCGAGGGCCGGTCGCTGGGCATCTACCAGACCTTCATCTCGGCCTCGATCGGCGGCGGGCCGGCGCTGCTGCTGCTGACCGGGGTGCAGCACCTGGCCTTCCTGGGCGCGGCCGGCGTGCTGGTGCTGGGCCTGCTCCTGGGGGCGCTGCTGCGCGACCCTCCGGGCACCCTGCCGCGGCGGCTGCGCCTGACGCGGCACCGGCTGCGCGCGGTGCTGGCGGTGCTGGCGGTCCCGGCCGGGGCGG
>SKWC01000306.1 GCA_007129145.1 Rubritepida sp. | reverse complement strand
CGGGCTGATGCTGGCGCTGCTGGTGGGTGTGGCGGGCAATGCGCTGGCGGCGGGCGCGCTGTCCGGGCCGCATCCGCGCTACCAGGCGCGCATCGCGTGGCTGGTGCCGCTGGCGGCCGTGCTGTTCTGGCGCCCCGCGCGGCCGGAGGAGGCGTTCAGAACCGCCGCGTCGCCACCGACAGGGCGACCAGCAGCGCCGTCGAGGTGAAGATGGCGATGACGCTCATCGCCATGCCCACCCCGGCGGAGCCCTGCTCGAACTGGCCGAAGACGAAGGTGGAGACGGTGGAGGTGCCGGCCGGCGCCACCATGATGGAGGCCACCAGCTCGCGCGAGGCGATGGCGAAGACCAGCAGCATCGCCACCCCCAGCGCGGGCAGCAGCAGCGGCAGCAGGATGCGCCAGAACAGCATGAACAGCCCCGCACCCGAGACGCGGGCGGCGGCGTCCAGGTTCTCACCGATCTGCTGGAAGGCGGCGGTGGCATAGCGCACCGGATAGGGCAGCAGCAGGGCGCAATAGGCCAGCAGCAGCATCAGCGGCGTGTTGTAGATCGCGACCGGCCAGAAGCTCTGGTTCCAGGCCAGGATCAGCCCCACCGCCACCACCACGCCCGGGATGGCGTTGGGCAGCAGCGACAGCAGGTCCAGCGCGCGGCGGCCGGGCAGGCGGGTGCGAACCAGCACATAGGCCACGGTGGCGCCAATGGCGCCCGTGATCAGCGCGGCACCCACGGCCAGCGACAGCGAGTTCGTCAGCGCCGTCAGCGCACCGGACTGGTTGGCGAACACCGCCTCGAAATGCACGAGGGACACATTGTCCCACGCCAGCCCGCCTGAGATGGTGCGCGTCAGCGCCGTGGCGAGCACCGCCCCGATCGGGATGAACACCCCGAGCGCCCCGACGAAGAGGAAGGCGCCCAGCACCGGCAGGGTCCAGGGGCCGAGCCGCGCCTTCTCGGCATCCACGGGCTTGCCCGAGACCGTGACATAGGAACGCCGCGTGACGATCCACAGCTGGAACAGATAGGCCCCGCCCGCCAGCAGCACGAGAATGAGCGAGAGCACCGAGGCCCCGGGCAGGTCCACCGGCCAGTCGGAGAAGCGGGTGTAGATGCCGGTGACCAGGACCTCGAAGCCGGTGCGCGAGGCGAGGGTTGCGGGGGTGCCGAATTCCTCGATGGAGAGCGCGAAGACCAGCAGCAGGCTGGCCATCAGCCCTGGTGTGGCCAGTGGCAGGGTGATGCGCCACAGCGCGCGGCCCGGGCTCGCGCCGAAGACCCGCGCCACCGAGGCGAAGCGCCCGCCCGCGGCCTCGACGGTGCGGGCGACGGCGAAATAGGTCAGCGGGAACAGGTTCAGCACCATCACGAAGACGATGCCGGGGAAGGAGAACAGGAAGGCGGCGAGGTCGAAGCCCAGGGTCTGCGCCAGGTAGCCGCGCGGCTGCAGCGTCATGATCCAGGCGAGGGCCGCGATGTAGGGCGGGATCATGAAGGGGATGATGAACACCACATCCCACAGCCGTGCGCCGGGCACATGCGTCAGGCCGCGCAGCAGCCCGAGCGGTGCCGCCAGCAGCAGGCAGCCCAGCGCCACGCAGACGCCCAGCAGGATGGTGTTGCCGACCAGCCCCAGCAGCTCGGGGTTGGACAGCGCGCCCGCGAAGGCGCCGAAGGGTGCCGAGAAATCCCCGCGCGTCAGGCCGGGGAAGACGGCCTGCAGCAGGATGGCCAGCATCGGCAGGCCGATGAGGGTGAGCAGGGCGACGACCGCCCCGCCCGAAAGCGCCACCCCGCTGCGCATGGCCGGGAGCCTACGCCATCACCTGGCGGAAGCGGGCCAGGATGTCGGCGCGCTGCGCCTGCATGGCGGCCTCGTCATACTCCAGCACCCGGATCTGGCTGATGGTCGGGCGGTCGGCCGGGATGTCGGTGCGCGCGGGCATCAGGAACACCTGGGCCACGCGGGCCTGGCCGTCCTCGCTGAGCATGTAGTCCTGGAAGCGCTTCGCCGCCTCCTGGTTGCGCGAGGAGGCGAGGATCATCGACGGGCGCGGCGCCACCACCGTGCCGGAGGTCGGGAAGATGACCTCCACGCTCTCGCCGCGGGCGCGCGCACCCATGGCGATGTAGTCCACCGCGCCGAACACCACCGCCTTCGCCCCCTGCAGCACCGGGTTCAGCGCCTGCTGGTTCGCGCCGGCGACGATCGCGCCATTGGCCTTCAGCGCCGTGAACAGCGCCCAGGTGGCCTCGCCGCGGGTCGCCAGCATGCCCGCCACCAGGTCGAAGGCAGAGCCCGACTGGGCGGGGTCGGGCAGGGTGACCAGGTCGCGGTATTCGGGGCGGGTCAGGTCTTCCCAATCGGTCGGCTGGGGGGTGTTGGAGCGGCTGTTCCACACCAGCGCGAGGCCGGAGATCCCCTGGGCGAAATAGTGGCTGTCCTTGAGGTTGGCCGGCACATTGGCCGCGGCCGCGGGCAGGTGGGGCAGCAGCAGGT
>SKWC01000224.1 GCA_007129145.1 Rubritepida sp. | reverse complement strand
GCGGATCGAGCCCGCCATAGGCGTCCAGCAGCGCGGCATGGGTGGCGGGGTCGGCCAGCCCCACCTGGTCGTGCTGGCCCTGCACCTCGACCAGCGTGGCGGCGAGGCGGCGCAGCAGCCCCACCCCGACCGGCTGGTCGTTCACGAAGGCGCGGGAGCGGCCATCGGCCTGCACCACGCGGCGCAGCACCAGCGTCTCCTCGGCCTCCATGCCGAGTTCGGCCAGCAGGGCGTGGCAGGGATGGGCGGCGGGCGGCTGGAACACGGCGGCGACGCTGGCCTGGGCCTGGCCCGCGCGCACCAGCCCTGCCTCGGCGCGCATGCCGAGTGCGAGGCCCAGCGCGTCCAGCAGGATGGACTTGCCCGCACCCGTCTCCCCGGTCAGCACCGACAGGCCCGGCCCGAAGCCGAGCTCCAGCCGGTCGATCAGGACGACGTCGCGGATCGCGAGCGAGGCGAGCACGGGGCCGCCGCGGGCGTCAGAAAATCCAGCTCCAGGCCCGGCCCAGCATGCCCTGGCTCGGCTGCTCGGCGGGCGGGGCGCCGGGCGTGAGCAGGGCGTAGCTGTCCTGGTACCAGGGGCTGCCGGGGAAGTTGTGGCCGAGCACCGAGGCGGTGCGCGCGGCTTCCTCGCGCAGGCCGAGCGAGAGGTAGATCTCGGTCAACCTGTGCAGCGCCTCGGGCACGTGCTCGGTGGTCTGGTAGAGTTCGATGACGCGGCGGTAGCGCCCGATCGCGGCGTTCAGCAGGCGCTGGCGCTGGTAGAAGCGGCCCACCACCATCTCGCGCCCGGCCAGGTGGTCCCGCGCGAGGTCGATCTTGAGGCGGGCGTCGCGCGCATAGGCGGTGTCGGGGAAGCGGTTCACCACATCCTGCATCGCCGCCAGCGCCTGTTCCGTGGCGCGCTGGTCGCGGGCGCTGTCGTTGATCTGCTCATAGAAACTCAGCGCGCGCAGGTAATGCGCATAGGCGATGTCGCGATGCGCGGGGTGCAGCTGGATGAAGCGGTCCAGCGCGCCGATCGTCTCGGTGTAGCGGCCGCGCCGGTAGTCCGCGTAGGCGGCCATGATCCGCGCGTTGGTGGTCCAGGTGGAGAAGGGGTGCTCGCGCTCCAGCGCCTCGAACAGCTCCTGCGCGGCGGCGAAGCGCTCGGCCCGCAAGGCCTCGATGCCAGCGGCGTAGAGCGATTCGGGCGAGCGGTCGAGCACGGCGGCATCGGGCGCGCCTGCGGCGAACAGCGTGTCCATCCGGCCATCCCACTGCCCGCCAAGGCCGCAGCCGGCGAGCGGGCCGAGGGCGAGGATGATGAACAGTCGGGGCAGGGCGTGGCGCATCGTCGGCGTCGGACTCCTCGGGCGCCGCGTTATACCACAGGGTGGCCGGCCGGCCACCGGGGGCGGCCCACCCGGCGGGCGTGATCAGGCCGCGACCGGCACGGCCTCGGCGGGGGAGCGCTCGGGCGCCAGCGGTTCGGCCGGGTCGGACGACAGCATCCAGGCGGTGCCGTCGGCCAGCAGGGCGCGCAGCAGGCGGTTGTTCAGGGCATGGCCCGAGCGCGCCCCCTCGAAGCGGCCCGCGATCGGATGGCCGGCCAGCGCCAGGTCGCCCACCACGTCGAGCAGCTTGTGGCGCACGAATTCATCGGCCATCCGCAGCCCGCCGGGGTTCAGCACCAGCGGCCCGTCCACCACCACCGCATTGTCCAGGCTGCCGCCCTGCGCGAGGCCCGCCGCCCGCAGCCGGGCCACATCCTCGGCCAGGGTGAAGGTGCGCGCGCGCGCCACCTCGCGCCGGAAGGAGGCGGGGCCGAGGCGCAGCGCGCCGCGCTGCATGCCGATGGCGGTGCCGGGGAAGTCGATTTCGAGCGCGGCTTCGAAGCCGCCGCCGGGCAGGGGCGAGAGCGCGGCCCAGGCGCCGTCGGCGTCCGCGACGCGGATCTCGCGCAGCACGCGCAGCACCGGGCGCGGGGCGTCGTGCTCGATGAGGCCCGCGCAGCCGATCAGGAACAGGAAGGGCTCGGCCGAGCCATCGAGGATGGGCACCTCGGGGCCGTCCACCGCCACCACCGCGTCATCCACGCCGGCGCCGGCGAGGGCGGCCATCACATGCTCGACCGTGCCGATTCGCGCCTGCGGCGCGCCCGGTGCGGCGAGGGCGGTGCACAGGCGGGTGTCCGCCACATGCTCCGCCCGAGCGGGGATGCGGATGCCGAGGTCGCTGCGCAGGAAGGCAATGCCCGCGCCCGGTGAGGCGGGGCGCAGTTCCAGGGTGACCGCGCGGCCCGAGTGCAGCCCCACGCCCCGGCAGGAGATGCTGCGGGCGAGGCTGCGGCGGGTTTCGCCGGTGCCGGCCATGAAACCATCCATGCTGAGACACTTCCCCGAACGGCGCCGCCCCCGACGGCTAGACTGCTGGACGAACCGGGGCGAGAGACCGCCGGACCGGCGGCGACCTGCCCCCGCAGGATCACCGCAGGCTGTGTGTAGGCCCCGTCGTGGTCCAGGGACGAATC
>SKWC01000083.1 GCA_007129145.1 Rubritepida sp. | reverse complement strand
GAGGCCGAGCCCCGCCAGCGCCGCCACCACGAGGCCCGCCACGCTCAACACGGCATGCCCCCTGCCGGCCCGATGCATCCGCTCATGGCCAGGAGCCTAGGCCGCCGCCTGCCCGCCCGACAATCACCGTGCGGGCCGGGAGGCTGGACAGCGCCGCGCGTTCCGCTACGCCAGAGGCTGAACGGTCATGAAAGGTGAGGGCCATGCGCCTGCTGCTCGGCCTCAGCCGCGGCGTCGATGCGCTGAATGAACGCTGCGGCAGGCTCGCGGAATGGTGCATCCTGGCCGCCTGCGCCATCGCCGCCGCCAATGCCATGCTGCGCTACGGCGTGAACTTCTCGCACAATGGCTGGCTGGAGGTGCAGTGGTACCTTTTCGCCGCGGTGGTCATGCTGGGGGCGGCGCACACGCTGCGCCTGAACGGCCATGTCCGGGTGGATGTGTTCTACTCCAGCATCCTGAACGAGCGCGGGCGCGTCTGGCTCGATGTGTTCGGCCTGCTGCTGTTCATGCTGCCCGCCATGGCGCTGCTGGCCTGGATGTGCTGGCCCTTCTTCCTGGAAAGCCTGGTCCGGCATGAGGTCTCGCCCGCGCCGGGGGGGCTGCTGCGCTGGCCGGTGAAGCTGCTGATGCCGGCGGGTTTCGCGCTGATCGCCCTGCAGGGCCTGTCCGAGCTGGTGAAGCGCATCGCCTGGCTGCGCGGGGAGGCGGTGCCGAACCTCACCCTCGCCAGCACCTACCGCCCCGACCAGTGAAGCAGCCGCCCATGAGGGTTTTCCAATGAGCGTCGAATGGATGCCGCCGCTGATGTTCGCGGGGCTCGTGGTGTTCCTGCTGCTGGGCTTCCCGGTCGCTTTCAGCCTTTGCGCGGTCGGCCTGGGCTTCGGGCTGCTGTTCATCGAGCTGGGCTTCTTCACCACGGCCTATCTGGGCAATCTGCCGCCGCGGGTGTTCGGCATCCTGTCCAACGACCTGCTGCTGGCGATCCCCTTCTTCACCCTGATGGGCGCCATCCTGGAACGCTGCGGCCTGGCCGAGGAATTGCTGGAGAGCACCGGCCAGCTGTTCGGCAAGATCCCCGGCGGGCTGGCCTTCGCGGTGGTGCTGGTCGGCGCGGTGCTGGGCGCCGTCACCGGCACGGTGGCGGCCAGCGTCATCGCGATGGGCATGATCAGCCTGCCCATCATGGTCCGCTACGGCTATGACATGCGCATCGCCACCGGCGTCATCGCGGCGGCGGGGACCATCACCCAGCTGATCCCGCCGTCGCTGGTGCTGATCGTGCTGAGCGACCAGCTGGGCCGCTCGGTGGGCGACATGTATGCCGGCGCCATCATTCCCGCGCTGCTGCAGGTGGCGCTGTTCCTGGCCTTCGTCGCGGTGGTGGCCTGGCTCGCGCCGCACCGCATGCCGCCCCTGCCGCCCGAGGCGCTGATGGGGCGCGGCTGGCGGCTGTGGCTGCGCGTCGCGCGCGGCATGATCCCGCCGCTGGTGCTGATGTTCCTGGTGCTGGGCACCATCCTGATGGGCCTCGCGACACCGACCGAGGCGGGGGCGATGGGGGCGGCGGGCGCCGTGGTCCTCGCCATGATCAACGGCCGCTTCACCTGGAAGCTGCTGCGCGAGGCGATGGGCAACGCCATGCGCATCACCGCCATGGTCATCTACATCCTGATCGGCGCCACCGTGTTCAGCCTGGTGTTCCAGGGCGTGGACGGCTCGCACTGGGTCGAGGGGCTGCTGCTGCAGCTTCCCGGCGGCCAGGTCGGCTTTCTGGTCATGGTGAACCTGTTCGTCTTCCTGCTGGGCTTCTTCCTCGACTTCTTCGAGATCGCCTTCATCGTGGTGCCGCTGCTGGCCCCGGTGGTGGCGCGGCTGGACATCGACCTGATCTGGTTCGGCGTGCTGCTGTGCATCACCCTGCAGACCAGCTTCATGACGCCGCCCTTCGGCTTCGCGCTGTTCTATGTGCGCGCGCTGGCGCCCCGGGTCGTCAGCACCGCAACCATCTACCGCGGCGCCATCCCCTGGATCCTGCTGCAACTCGCGCTGGTCGGCATCATCATCTTCTGGCCCGGCGCGGTGACCATGTTCATCCAGGGCGGCACGGGCGTGGACCCGGCGAGCGTCATCTTCGACCTGCCCCCCGCCCCCGAGGCCCCGGACGACGCCATGCCGATCTTCCGCTAGCCTCGCCCGCGCCAGCAGCGGGAGGACAGGGCATGGCGCGGATCGGCTTCGTGGGGCTCGGCAACATGGGAATGCCCATGGCGCGCAACCTCCAGCGCGCGGGCCATGCGGTCACGGGCTTCGACATCAGCCCGGCCGCGATGGCCGCCGCCAGGGCGGCAGGCATCCCCACGGCCGCGTCGGCCCCTGCGTGAATCCTGGCTCCAACGAGCCAGTCCACCCGCGCCCACCCATCCTGGGCCATGAGAAAGCCGCCCACCAAGGCCATGGTGCTTCCCACCGCCGCCAGCCCCCGGGGAAGGAAGGCCTCGGAGGGTGACCGTG
>SKWC01000174.1 GCA_007129145.1 Rubritepida sp. | reverse complement strand
GTGGCGCGGCGCAGCGCGGCCGGGCTGGCATCCGCGGCCAAGGGCGCGGCCATCACGAAGGCGAGCGGACCCGCGGATCGAATGTCGAGAACCTGCCAGCCGGGCACGCCAAAGGCCCCGCCCGCCGCCTGGGCGGGCAGGAGCAGCACCACGGGATGCCCCGGGCGCGGCCACCACAGCCCCGCGAGAAGCACCAGCGTGGCGACGCACAGCAATGACAGCGCGCGACCCATGGCGGGCCCTTAGGCCCGACCGGCTGAAGCCCCGGTTAACGCCCCGGACGGCGGGGCAAGCGGCTCAATGCGCTGCGCGCGCAAGCATCAATGCGCTGCGCGCGCGCCGGGCACCCCGCGCACCCGCCCGCCCGGCATGGCGCCGGGGATCGAGACCGCCATATCCGCCGCCTCCAGCAGCTTCGGCCAGTTCATGCCGGTGCTGACGCCCATGCGCTCGAACATCCACACGGCGTCCTCCATGGCGGTGTTGCCCGTGGCCCCCGGCGCATAGGGGCAGCCGCCGATCCCGCCCGAGCCCGCGTCGAAGACGCGGCAGCCGGCCTCCCAGGCGGCCAGCATGTTCGCCAGCCCCATGCCGTAGGTGTCATGGCCGTGGAAGGCAAAGCGGTTGCCCCAGCTTTCGATCGCATGGGTGAAGACGCGGCGGATCTGGTCGGGCGCGCCATTGCCGGTGGTGTCCGCGATGGCGATCTCCATGTCGGCATCCAGCGCCTGGGCGCGCTCCACCCAGTCCAGCGCCTCGGCCTCGGGCACCACGCCCTCGAAGGGGCAGTGGAAGGCGCAGGAGAGGTTGAAGCGGATCTTGGTGCCCTTGGGCGCCTCGGCCACCAGCTTGGCCAGTTCGGCGAAGCTCTCCATCCGGGTGCGGTTCAGGTTCGCCTTGTTGTGGCTCTCCGTCACCGACATGAAGAAGCCGAGGCGATCGGCGCCAGCCTGCACTGCGGCGTCGAAGCCGCGCCGGTTGGGCACCAGCACGGTGCATTCCAGGCCATACAGCTGCTTGGCAGCCTGCAGCACCTCACCGGTGTCGGCCATCTGCGGGATGGCCTTGGGGCTGACGAAGCTGCCCACCTCCATGCGGCTCACGCCCGCGGCGTGCAGCGCGCGCACCAGGGCGATCTTGGTCTCGGTGGGCACCCATTCCTTGATGGGCTGCAGCCCATCGCGCGGGGAGACTTCGGACAGGATCACGGTCATCGGGCTTCTCCCAGGATCTCATGGAACACATGGTCGTTGTCGGCGCCGGCGGCCCGGCCGGGCCAGCGGATCATCTCGGCCGGGGTCACGCCGTCCAGCCGGAAGGGCGGCGCGGGGTGCAGCACCTCGCCCAGCAGGGGGTCGGCCACCTTCTGCACCAGGCCGCGCGCCTGGAAATGGGGATCATTGGCGCAATCGGCGATGTCATAGAGGCGCGAGCACGGCACCTCCGCCACCTCCAGCGCCGCTTCGGCGTCCCGGGCGGGCAGGGTGCGCGTCCAGGCGGCGATGGCGGCGTCGAGGTCGGCCACATGCGCGCAGCGCCCGCCATTGGTCGCCATGCGCGGGTCATCGGCCAGGTCCATCCGCCCAATCACGCCCATCAGCCGGCGGAAGATCAGGTCGCTGTTGCCGGCGATGCACAGCCACCTGCCATCCGCGCAGGGGTAGGTGTTGGTGGGTGCGGCGGTCGGGATGGCGGCACCCGCGGGCTGGCGCACCCAGCCGAACAGCCCGTGCTCGGGCAGCATCCCCTCCATCAGCGAGAACACGCTGGACACGAGGTCGAGGTCCAGGACCCGCCCGGCATGATTGCCGCGCTCCCGCCCCCAGCAGGCCGAGACGATGGCCATCGCCGCATACATCCCGGCCAGGTCGTCGCTGATGGACACGCCGCAGCGCGGCGGCGGGAATTCGCTCTGGCCGGGGTTGGCCGTCAGGTGGCGCAGGCCGCCCATGGCCTCGCCGATGGCGCCGAAGGCGGGCTTGTCACGATAGGGCCCGTCCTGCCCATAGCCCGAGATCCGCGCGATCATCAGCCCCGGGTTCAGCGCATGCAGCACCGCGGGGCCAAGGCCGATACGCTCCAGATAGCCGGGGCGGAAATTCTCGACGACCGCATCGGCGCGCGCGCACAGCGCCTTCACCCGGCGCTGGCCGTCGGCGCTTTTCAGGTCGAGCGTGACCGAGAGCTTGTTGCGCCCATGCACGCTGAACCAGACGGAATGCCCGTCCTGCTTGGCGCCCCAGCCGCGGAAGGGGTCACCATCGGGCGGCTCCACCTTGATGACCTCTGCGCCGAGGTCGGCGAGCAGCCGCGTGCAGAAGGGGGCGGCGATGTAGTGGCCAAGCTTCACGATCTTGAGGCCATGGAGCGGCAGTCGGGCGAGAGGCTGTGGGGCGGCGGCGGCGGCGGGTTCCGGCATGCACAAGGGGATAGACCCGCCACCGCGCCGCGACAATCTCCGCCCCACCCTTCCGCTGCGCCGCGCGCCGGCCCATCCTGCGCGCCACAGCCTGACGGAGC
>SKWC01000283.1 GCA_007129145.1 Rubritepida sp. | reverse complement strand
GCCTGGCGCCAGGCCGAGACGCTGCGCGCGGCGGGCCACCCGGCCCTGCTGGTGGCCGCGGCCGAGCGCCCGCCCGGCCGCGCCTTCCTCGAACGCCACGCCCCGGACGAGGTTCTCTACAACATCAACGGCGGCATGACGCCGGATCGGCTGCGCTGGACCGATGCCGGCGCGCGCGCCGCCCTGGTCGGCTTCCTGGCGGCGCAGCCGGTGCGCTGCTTCCACTTCCACCACTTCTGGCGCGTCGGGCTGGATGCGCTGCACGACCTGATGGACGCGCGGCCCGATGCCCGCTTCGTGCTGACCCTGCATGAGATGCTGGCGATCTGCGCGAATGACGGGCAGATGCTGCGCACCCGCGGGCGGGAACTCTGCAACACCGCCACCGACACGCGCTGCGCCCTGTGCTTCCCCGACCAGCTGGCACGCCACTTCACCTTGCGGCGCGCCGCCATGCAGGCGGTGCTGCGCCGCTTCGACGCGCTGGTGGTGCCCTCGGCCTTCCTGCGCGACCGCTTCATGGCCTGGGGTCTCGACCTCCCGGCCATGGTGGTGCAGGAGAACCACCTGGGCGAGGCTGCGGGCGCCTTCGCCCGCCGCACCGCGCCCGAGCCTGGCCTGTCGGAGCGCTTCGCCTTCTTCGGCCAGCCCACCCCCACCAAGGGCCTGGATGTCCTGATCCGCGGCTTCGCCCTGGCGCGGGCGCAGCGCCCCTCGATCACCCTGTCCATCTACGGCTGCGAGCGCGAGGACGTGCTGCGCATCTTCCCCGCCGTCGCCGCGGCGCTGGAGGAGGCGGGCGGCGCCATCGTCTTCCACGGCCGCTACGACCAGGCCGATGCGCTCGGGCTGATGCGCGGCATGGGCTGGGTGGTGATGCCCTCGGTCTGGTGGGAGAACGCGCCGGTCGTGATCGAGGAGGCGAAGCGCGCCGGCACGCCGCTGATCGTCTCGGGCATCGGGGGCATGGCCGAAAAGGTGCGCCCCGGCCTCGACGGGCTGCATTTCCAGCGCGGCTCGCCATCCGACCTCGCGCGGGTGCTGCTGGAGGCGGCCCACCCCGACACGCGCGCCGCCATGCAGGACACGCTGTCGGACGCCCTGCCCCGCGAGGAATTCCTCGCGGGGCTGCGTCCCGTGCTGGGGCTTCAGTAGCCGGCCGAGAAATCCACGAGGTTGATCAGCGGCCGGCCCGCGCGGGCGCGGTGAAGGTTCTCGACCACCTGCGGCGCGGCGCTTGAGGGGATGGTGATGGACGCCGCATGCGGCCAGACCAGCACGCGCGGATGGCCCCAGAAGGGGTGGTCGGCCGGCAGGGGCTCGGGCTCGAACACATCCAGCGCGGCGGCGGCGATGTGCCCCGAATCCAGCGCCGCCAGCAGGTCATCGGCCACCAGGTGCCCGCCGCGGGCGGCGTTGATCACGAAGGCGCCGCGCGGCAGCAGCCCCAGCGTGCGGGCATTGATCACGCCGCGCGTGTCGGGCGTCAGCGGCAGCAGGCAGACCAGGATGTCGGTCTCGCGCAGCATCGCCTCCAGCCCGGCCGGGCCGTGGAAGCCCCGAACGCCCGGGGTCTCGCGCGGGGAGCGGGTCCAGCCCATGACCGGGAAGTCCAGCGCCAGCAGCGCCTTGGCCGCCGCCCCGCCGAGTTCGCCCAGGCCCAGGATGCCGATGCGCCGCTGGTGCGTGTCCGGCGCGGGCAGCTCGTTCCACAGGCGCGCCGCCTGCTGTTCGCGGTATTCCAGGTCCTGGCGGTGGAAGCGCAGCACGTTCAGCAGCACCCATTCCGTCATGCCCTGGGTCAGCCGCGCATCCTTCAGCCGCGCCACCGGCACGCCCGGCGGCGGGCCGGGCTGGCGCAGGAGGTGGTCCACCCCGGCACCCATGGACACCAGCAGCTTGAGGTTGGGGTAGCGGCGCAGCTCAGCCATGTCGTGCTGGGTCCAGCAGACCGCGGCCTCGATCTCCTCGGGGTTGCCCGCGTCGGGGAACAGCCGGATCTCCAGCGTGGGGTCCACGGCCAGCAGCGCTTCGCGCCAATCCTGCATGGTGGCGGCTTTGGTCGAGAGAAGAACGGCCATGGAAAACCCTTTTACCGGAGGTCGGGATGGAAGGAACGGACATAGGCGCGCCAGTCGTCGCGGCGGCGCGCAAGCCGCTCGGAGCCGTCGGGCATCCGGGCGAAGAGGGTGATGGCGCCGCGCGCCCATTGCACGTCCATCTGGCGCGGATCTTCCAGCACATGGGCGCGGGTGCGCGCATGGACGGCGGCGCGGATCTGCGGGCGCACGCGCCACCACCACCAGGCGCAGCCCAGCCCCAGCAGCGCGGCACCCGCCAGGTGGTGCAGCACGGCGGCGGCGGTGAAGCTCACGCTCAGCACGGCGGCGGCGGGGATGATGTTCTCGCCATGGCTGTAGACGGGGCTGCCGGGGCTGTTCATCCGGCGCATCAGCACGCCCAGCGTGACGGTGCCGGAATCCAGCAGCGCGCGCAGCCGCGCATGCTCCTCCCCCGACCAGGGGTGCGGCGCATCGCGGCCGGGGGCGGGTGCGTCAGGCGGGGACATCATCCCCGGCGGCGCGAAGGTCGAAGGCGGCGGCCATGAGGGCGCGGGTGTAGGGATCGCGCGGGGCGCGGGTCAAGGCCTCGGCCTCGCCCTCCTCGACGATTCGGCCATTGCGCATCACGATGATGCGGTGCGCCATGGCGCGCACCACCCGCAGGTCATGGCTGATGAACAGATAGGCCAGCCGGTGCCGCGCCTGCAGGTCGCGCAGCAGCTCCACCACCTGCGCCTGCACCGAGACATCCAGCGCGGACGTCGGCTCATCCAGCACCACGAGGCGCGGCTTCAGCACCAGGGCGCGGGCGATGGCGATGCGCTGGCGCTGGCCGCCGCTGAACTCATGCGGGTAGCGCGCGGCCATGGCGGGATCGAGCCCGACCTCGGCCAGCGCGTCGCCCACGCGCGCGGCGCGGGCGGCGGCGGTCATGCCGGGCTCATGCACGCTCAGCCCCTCGGCCACGATGTCGCCCGCGCTCATGCGCGGCGAAAGCGCGCCATAGGGGTCCTGGAAGACGATCTGCATGCGCGCGCGCAGGGGGCGAAGGGCGGCGCGCGACAGGCTGTGGATCTCGCGCCCCTCGAAGCGGATCTCGCCCTCGCTGCCCTCCAGCGCCAGCACCGACAGGCCGAGCGTGGTCTTGCCCGAGCCGCTCTCGCCCACGAGGCCCACCGTCTCGCCCTCCTGGACGCGCAGGTCCACGCCGTCCACCGCCTTCACATGCGCGACCGTGCGGCGCAGCAGGCCGCGGCGGATGGGAAAATGCACCTTCACCCCGCGCGCCTCCAGCACGGTGGGGGCATCGGCGGGCACCGGGGCGGGGCGGCCCGAGGGCTCGGTGGCCAGCAGCATGCGCGTGTAGGGGTGCGCGGGGTTGGCGAAGACCTCGGCCACCGGCCCCTGCTCGACCACGGCGCCGTCCTTCATCACCACCACGCGGTCGGCGTGGCGCTTCACGATGGACAGGTCATGGGTGATCAGCAGCAGCGCCATGCCGAGCTTGCGCTTCAGCTCCGCCAGCAGCTCCAGGATCTGCGCCTGGATGGTCACGTCCAGCGCGGTGGTCGGCTCATCCGCGATCAGCAGCTTGGGGTCATTGGCGAGTGCCGCCGCGATCATCACCCGCTGGCGCTGCCCGCCCGAGATCTGGTGCGGATAGGCGCCCAGGCGCTCGGCCGGGTTGGGCAGGCGGGCGCGCTCCAGCTTCGCGATCACCTCCGCGCGCAGCGCGGCGTTGCTGAGCGGGCGATGCAGAGTGATGGCCTCGCCCACCTGGCGGCCGATGCTGTGCAGCGGGTTCAGCGAGGTCATGGGCTCCTGGAAGACCATGCCCGCCACCCCGCCGCGCAGCCGCTGCATCTCGGCTTCCGTCGCGGTGGTGACGTCGGTGCCATCCAGCGTGATGCGCCCCTCGGGATTGCTGCCCGAGGCCGCCAGCAGCCGCAGGATGGACAGCGCGGTGACCGACTTGCCGCTGCCCGATTCGCCAACGATCGCCAGTGTTTCACCAGCGTCGAGGCGGAAGCTCACGCCGCGGACCACCGGCTTGCCGTTGAAGGCGACCGAGAGGTTCTCGACCTCGAGCAGGCTCATCGCATCCCCCCCGGCAGCTTGCGCGGGTCGAAGGCGTCGCGCACCGCCTCGCCGATGAAGATCAGCAGCGTCAGCATGCCGCCCAGCACCACGAAGCCGGTGAAGGCCAGCCAGGGCGCCTGCAGGTTGTTCTTGCCCTGCTGCAGCAATTCGCCCAGCGAGGGCGAGCCGGGCGGCAGGCCGAAGCCCAGGAAGTCCAGGCTGGCCAGCACCGTGACGCTGCCCGAGAGGATGAAGGGCAGGAAGGTCAGGGTGGCCACCATGGCGTTGGGCAGGATGTGCTGGAACATCACCCGCCCGTCGGACACGCCCAGCGCCTTGGCCGCGCGCACATAGTCCAGGTTGCGGCCGCGCAGGAATTCCGCGCGCACCACGCCCACCAGACTCATCCAGGAGAACAGCAGCAGGAAGCCCAGCAGCGTCCAGAAGCTGGGTTCGATCACCGCGGCCAGGATGATCAGCAGGAACAGCTGCGGCATGCCCGACCAGATCTCGATGAAGCGCTGGAACAGCAGGTCGGTCCAGCCGCCGTAATAGCCCTGCACCGCCCCGGCCGCGATGCCGATGACGGAGGCGAGGATGGTCAGGCTGAAGCCGAACAGCACCGATATGCGGAAGCCGTAGATGACGCGCGCCAGCACGTCGCGCCCGCCGTCATCGGTGCCGAGCCAGTTGGTTGCGCTGGGCGGGGATGGCGCGGGGGTGGGCAGGTCGCGCACCAGCGTGGCGTGGCTGTAGCGGATGGGCGGCCAGAGCATCCAGCCGCCCAGCGATTCCACATCGGCCAGGAAGTCGCGGTCGCGCCAGTCTGCGGGCAGTTCCACGCCCAGGTCGCCGATCACATCCTCCTCGGCGTATTCGACGGCTATGGGGAAGAGCCACCGCCCCTCCACCTGCGCCACGATGGGCCGGTCATTGGCGATGACCTCGGCGAACAGGGTCAGGAGGAACAGCACGCCGAAGATCCACAGCGAAATCATGCCGCGCCGGTTGGCGCGGAAATTCGCGATCCGCCGTTTCGTGATGGGGCTGAGGCTCATGCCCGGTGCAGGGTGAAGGACAGCGGCACCACAGGGGCGCCGGCCAGCCCAGCGCGCATCGAGGCCGCATCGGGGAAGCGGGCAGGCAGGCGCCGTGCCTCGGTGGTCACGGTGAGGCTGTCGGGCGCGAGCGGCCAGGGGTCGAGGCTGGCCGAGAAGTCGCCGCTGCGGCGCAGGGTGGTGGGGCCGCAGCCGAACTCCACCTTGCCCCAGCACAGCGCCAGTGCGATGCCGTCCACCATGGCCAGCTTCTGCTGCTGCGGCCGCACCTCGGCCTCGGTGACGCCCAGTTCGCGCATGATGGCGGCACTCCAGGCGGGCTCACGGGCGATATAGGCCTCCAGCGCCGAGGCATCGCCGGGGGTGGAGGTGGCACCCCCGGAGGCGAGGCTGCGGCGGTAGATGTGCGTGCCGTGCAGCAGCACCAGCAGCCCCACCCACAGCCCCCAGTTGGCCAGCGCGACGCGCACCCCCTCCTCCCACATCGGCACATGGCGCGCGCCGGGCAGGGCGGTGAACAGCATGGGCAGGCCGGTCGCTGGGTCGAAATCCGGCGCGGCCTCCCAGGGCATCCAGGGGCAGTCGTGCTGGGCGGCGGCGGTGCACACCGCCTCGAAGGGCGCGGGCGGCTCGGCCAGGGCACGCATGAGTTGCCCCGAGATCAGCGCATGGGCGGGCTGCGGGGTGGCGAGGACGCTGCCGTCCGCCTGGGGCCAGAGGATCATGGCCGGGCTACCTCCGGGATTCGAAGTCGATGCGGGGGTCCACCAGCGTGTAGGTGAAGTCGCTCACGATCTGCAGGATGAGGCCGAGCAGGGTGAACACATAGAGGGTGCCGAACAGCACCGTGTAGTCGCGCCTGAGCGCCGCCTCGAAGCCCAGCAGCCCGAGCCCCTGCAGCGAGAAGATGATCTCCACCAGCAGCGCCCCGGTGAACAGGATGCCGATGAAGGCCGCGGGGAAACCAGCGATGATGATCAGCATCGCGTTCCGGAACACATGGCCGTAGAGCACCCGCGATTCGGAGGCGCCCTTGGCGCGGGCGGTCAGGACGTATTGCTTGGTGATCTCCTCGAGGAAGGAGTTCTTGGTCAGCATGGTGAGCCCCGCGAAGCCGCCGATCACCAGCGTGAGCGTGGGCAGGAAGATGTGCCAGGCGTAGTCGATGGCCTGCCAATGCCAGGCCCATTCCGAGGCGCCGCTGCTGGCCAGGCCGCGCAGCGGGAACCACTGGACGAAGCTGCCGCCGGCGAACAGCACGACCAGCAGCACGGCGAAGAGGAAGCCCGGGATCGCATAGCCCACCAGCACCACGCCCGAGGTCCAGAGGTCGAAGCGCGAGCCGTCGCGCACCGCCTTGCGGATGCCGAGCGGAATGGACACCAGGTAGATGATCAGCGTGGACCACAGGCCAAGCGAGATCGAGACCGGCATCGCCTCCAGGATCAGGTCCCACACCGGCCTGCCCTGGAACAGCGAATCGCCCAGGTCGAAGCGCAGGTAGTTCCACAGCATCTGGCCGAAGCGCTCATGCGCCGGACGGTCGAAGCCGAAGGCGCGCTCGATCTCGGCCACGATGGCGGGGTCGAGCCCCTGCGCGCCGCGATACATCCCCGCGGGCCCCTCGCCGGTCCCCTGGGGCATGCGGACCTCGCCCACCCCCTCGCCGGTGAGGCGTCCAAGCACCTGGCCCTCGCCGCGCAGCTCGGCCAGCGCCTGCTCGACCGGCCCGCCGGGGGCGAGCTGCACCACGGCGAAGTTGATCAGGATGATGCCGAACAGCGTCGGCACCACCAGCAACAGCCGGCGAAGGAGGTAGGCGGCCATCAGCCGCCCCGCCGCGCCTCGGCCAGCGCGGCGTCACGCGCGGGGTCCACCCACCAGCTGTTGAAGCCCAGCCCGTAGCGCGGGTTGCGCTCGGGCCGGCCGAAGCGGTCCCAGAAGGCGATCCAGAAGGCGCGGTTGTGCCACTGCGGGATCACGAAGTGATTGTGCAGCAGCACGCGGTCTAGCGCGCGGGTGCGGTGGATCAGCTCCTCGCGGTCGGGAGCGCGGATGACCATCTCGACCAGCTCGTCGATCGCAGGGTCGCAGATGCCGGCCGTGTTGCTGCTGCCCTGCTCGCGCGCCTTCTCGCAGGTCCAGTAGTCGCGCTGCTCATTCCCCGGGCTGAGGCTCTGGCCCATCACGTCCACGGTCATATCGAAGTCGAAGGCGTCGGTGCGGACCTGGTATTGCGCGGGGTCCACGGTGCGCACCCGCGCCGTGATGCCCAGCCGCTGCAGCCACTGCACATAGGGCAGCGCCACACGCTCGAAGGAGGGGCCGTTCAGCAGGATCTCGAACTCGAAGTTCTGGCCCTGGGCATTCACCATCCGACGGTTCTCCACCCGCCACCCGGCCTCGCGCATCAGCCTGAGCGCGCGGCGCAGCCCCTCGCGGTTGTTGCCGCTGCCATCCGTCTCGGGCAGGCGGAACTCGGAGGTGAAGACGGAATCCGGCACACGGCCGCGGAAACCCTGCAGGATCGCCAGCTCCCGCCCCTCGGGCAGGCCGGAGGAAGCCAGTTCGGAGTTGGAGAAGAAGCTGGTCGTGCGGTGGTACAGGCCGTTGAAGATGTTGGCGTTCAGCCATTCATAGTCGAACACCGTCATCAGCGCCTCGCGCACGCGGGCGTCCTGGAACAGCGGCCGGCGCAGGTTCATCACGAAGGCCTGCATGCCGGTGGGCAGCTCATGCCGGACCACGTCGCGGCGCACCTGGCCGCGCTGGAAGGCCGGGAAATCGTAGCCCGTGGCCCAGTTGCGGGCGATGTTCTCGGTGCGGAAGTCGATCTGCCCGGCCTTGAAGGCCTCGAAGGCCACGGTGGCGTCGCGGAAATACTCGTAGCGCAGCGCGCCGAAGTTGTTCGTCCCGCGCTGGGTGTTCAGCCCCGCCGCCCAGTAGTCCTCGACCCGGGCGTAGGTGATGGTCCGGCCCATCTCGATGCGGTCCACCCGGTAGCGGCCCGAGCCGAGTGGTGCCTCCTGCACGGGTGCCGCGAAATCGCGCCCCTCCCACCAGTGGCGCGGCAGGACGTAGAGCTGGCCCAGGATCAGCGCGAGCTCCCGATTCTCGTTGGTGCGGAAGCGGAAGGTGACGCGGCGGTCGCTCTCGGCCACCGCTTCGGCCACATCGCCCCAATAGGCGCGGAAGAAGGGCCGGCCCTGGGCGCGCAGCGTGTCGAAGGTCCAGGCCACGTCATGGGCCGTGACGGGCCGCCCGTCATGCCAGCGCGCATCGGCGCGCAGTTCGAAGGACACGCCCATGCGGTCGGCGGGGATTTCCACCACTTCGGCCAGGTTCGCGTATTCGCTGGAGGCCTCGTCCTGGCTGGAAGCCAGCAGCGTGTCCCAGATGTTGACCAGCCCGACGGCGGGCGTGCCGCGCAGGATGAAGGGGTTGAGGCTGTCGAAGCTGCCGAGCGCGGTCAGCGTCACCTGTCCCCCCGCCGGCGCATCGGGGTTCACCCAGGGCCAGTGCGGGAAATCCGGCGGCAGGGCGGGCTCGCCCAGCAGGGACAGCGCATGGGTGCGGATCACCCCCTGCTGGGCGCGGGCGGCGCCGGAGAAGGCGACCAGGCCGAAGCCTGCGGCAAAGAGATCACGGCGGTGCATGGCTGGCAGAATGGGGACGCAACACCCGCGCGGCAAGCCGGATACACGCGCGGCCCCATTCGCCCTACATGCGGGAGATGATCGCGCTCACCATGGGGGAACCGGCCGGGATCGGCCCCGAGATCACCGCCCGCGCCTGGACCGCCCTGCATGAGGCGGGCCCGGCCTTCCTGTTCATCGGCGATGCGGGGCTTATCCAGGGCGTGCCGGTGGCGCGGGTGGATGCGCCCGAGGATGCGGCGGCCGTCTTCCCCCGCGCCCTGCCCGTGCTGCACCGCCCACTGCCCGCCCCAGCCACGCCCGGGCGACCCAGCCCCGCCACCGCCCCCGCCGTGCTGGCCGCCATCGAGGAGGCGGTTGCGCTGGCGCGCGCGGGCCGCGTCGGCGCGGTGGTGACCAACCCCATCCAGAAATCCGTGCTGACCGGGGCCGGCTTCCCCCATCCCGGCCACACCGAGTTCCTGGGCGAGCTGGCGGGCACCGGCGTGCCGCCCGTCATGATGCTGGCCTGCCCGCAGCTGCGCGTGGTGCCGGTGACCGTGCATGAGCCGCTGGCCCGCGCCATCGGGCGCCTCACCCCCGACTTGATCGTCGAGCACGCGCGCATCGCCCATGCGGGCCTGGTGCGCGACTTCGGCATCGCGGCCCCGCGACTCGCGGTGGCAGGGCTGAACCCCCATGCGGGCGAGGCCGGCACGCTCGGCCATGAGGATGCGGCCATCGTCGCCCCGGCGGTGGCGATGCTGCGCGATTCCGGCATCGCGGCGACCGGCCCGCACCCGCCGGACACCATGTTCACCGCCGAGGCACGCGAGAGCTACGACGTCGCGATCTGCCTCTACCACGATCAGGCGCTGATCCCGCTCAAGACACTCGACATGCATGGCGGGGTCAACGTCACCCTCGGACTGCCTTTCGTGCGCACCTCCCCCGACCATGGCACCGCGCTCGACATCGCCGGCACCGGGCGCGCGCGGCCCGACAGCCTGATCG
>SKWC01000395.1 GCA_007129145.1 Rubritepida sp. | reverse complement strand
TGAAGCCGAAGCGCGTCCAGGCGGGCGCGGCCTCGGGGCCGGTGAGGAAGGCGTGGAAGGCGCGGGCCTGGGCGTTGGCCGCGGCGCGGCGGGTCAGCGCGACGGGGTAGGCGATGGGCGGGTGGCTGCCGGCGGGGAAGGTGCCGGCCAGGGCCACGCGCGGGCTCGCGCCGACGTCGGTGGCATAGACGATGCCGAAGGGGGTCTCGCCGCGCTCGACCAGCAGCAGCGCGGCGCGGACATTGGCGGCGCGGGCCAGGCGGGGCTCCAGCGCCGCCCACTGGCCCATCCACTCCAGCGCGGCGCGCGCATAGCGCCCGGCGGGCACATGGGCGGGATCGGCCACCGCGATGCGCTCATTCGCCCCGAGCAGCGCCGCGAGGTCGGTCCCGCGCGCCAGCGTGACGCGGCGCGGCTGGTCGGCGGGGGTGACCAGAACCAGCGCATTGCCGATGGGGCTGGTGCGGCTCGCCTCCAGGATCATCCCGCGCTGCTGGAGATGGTCCATCCAGGCCTCGTCGGCCGAGAGGAACAGATCCGCCCCCGCGCCCTGCTCGATCTGCCGCGCCAGCGCCGAGGATGCGGCGAAGGAGAAGCGCGGCGCGGGGTGGCCGCGCGCCGCCCATTCCCGGCCGAGGGCGCGCAGCGCGTCGGTCAGGCTGGCGGCGGCGAAGACGGTCAGCGCCTCCCGCGCGCGTCCGACGCCCGGCGCGGCAAGCATGGCGGCGAGCGTCGGGATGAGTGGCCGGCGGCGCATCTGTGCCTTGGTGTTATCTCCGAACAACGATATCGACCTGCAAGGATATGGCAAGCGCCGGGCTTCAGCCCCGCCACCTTCCATGGTTGCATGCCCGCATGACGCCGCCGCCGCAAACCGATCCCGCCCAGCGCCTGCGCATCCGCGTCATGCTGGCCCCGGGCGTGCCCTTCGGACCCGGCAAGGCCGATCTGCTGGAGGCGATCCGCGACACGGGCTCCATGGCCGCGGCGGGGCGGCGGCTGGGCATGTCCTACCAGCGCGCGCATGACCTGGTCGCGGCGATGAACGCCCATTTCTCCGAGCCCGTGGTGGCGCCCGCCAAGGGCGGCGCGCGCGGCGGGGGCAGCGCGCTGACGCCTTTCGGCGCCACGGTGCTGGCCGCCTACCGCACCATCGAGGCCCGCGCCGAGGCCGCGGCGGAGGTGGAGCTTCGCTGGCTCATCGCACATCTGGCCACCCCTCCGGCCGCCTGAGCGCCTCAGCCCGCGAAGCGCGCGGCGAGCCAGGCGCCCGCCGCCTCCACCGCGCGGTCCGCCGCGCCCACCTGGCCCAGCGCGCGCAGGAAGCCATGCACCGTGCCGGGGAAGGCCTGCATCTCCAGGCTGACGCCCGCGTTGCGCAGCCGCTCGGCGAAGGCGGAGTTCTCGCTGGCCAGCACATCGAGTTCCGCGATGTGCAGCAGGCTGGGCGGCAGCACCGAGAGATCGCCGCGCAGCGGCGAGGCCAGGGGCGAAAGCCGCGCCAGCGGATCAGGGCAATAGGCGTCCCAGTAGAAACGCATCTTCTCGGCCGTCAGCCCGTAGCCCGCGGCGAACTCCCGGTAGCTCGGCGTGTCCAGCATATGGTCGAAGACGCCGTAGTTCAGCAGCAGCCCGCGCAGCGGCACCGGCGCCGCGCTGCCCCCGTTCAGCAGGGCGAGGGCGGTGGCGAGGTTGGCCCCCGCGCTGTCCCCGCCGAGTGCGATGCGCGCCGGATCAAGGCCCATCCCGGCGCCATGGGCCGCGATGTGGCGCAGCACGGCGGCGCATTCCTCCAGCGCCTGGGGGAACACCGCCTCGGGGGAGAGCGCGTAGTCCGGGCCCAGCACCGCGCAACCGGCCGCGGCGGCATAGCTGCGCATCAGCCGGTCATGCGTGTCCACGCTGCCCCAGACCCAGCCGCCGCCATGCATGTAGAGCAGCACGGGCAGGGGCGCGTCGGTGCGCGGGCGGTGGAAGCGCAGCAGCATGCGCCGGCCGCGGATGGGCAGCCAGATGTCGCGGCTGTCGGCCATGGCGGGCCCGCCCTCGGCCAGCGGTTCCTGCGGTTCGTCGTTCAGCCGCCGCTGCTCGTCGAAGGGGGCGCAGCGCGGCGGCGAGGGGAAGATGATGGGCGGCAGGGCGGCGCTGCGCTCGGCCATCATGGCGGTGAAGGCCGCCATCTCAGGGTCCATGCGGGGGTCTTGGGTCATGCTGCGCCTCTGTTCATGAGAACAGGGCAGCGCGGGGCGCGAAAATCCGCAAGATGGGCGCATGTCGCTGATCCTGACCGACCGACCGCCGCCGCATGGCCCGGCCCCCGCCTTCCGCGAGGCGGCGCTGTTCGCCCCGCGCGCGGTGCTGCTGCTGGCCGACCCCGCCCTGCCCGAATCGGCGCTGCTGGCGCGCAACACGGCCGCGGGCGGCTTCAAGGGCCGGCTGATGATCGAGGGCATGGCGCATCCGGGCTTCGCCCCGCCCGAGGGGGTGCCAGGGGGCGCACCGGACCTTGCGGTGCTCAGCCTC
>SKWC01000196.1 GCA_007129145.1 Rubritepida sp. | reverse complement strand
GACCGGGATCCATCCGTGATGAGAGAGTTGTCCTCCTTGTATGGAGGCATGGATGCCGAGGAAGCGTCACACGGCGGAGCCGATCATTGGGCTGCTACGGCAGGCGGAGGTGGAACTGGCGCAGGGCCGGACGGTGGGAGAGATCTGCCGCGAGCTTGGGGTATCGGAGGCGAGCTTCTACCGCTGGCGGTCCGAGTAACCGTGTCCACGAAAGCGGGGCAGGCACAGCTTCCCAAGCTGAATGTCGGGGGTTCCATTACCCCCGCCCGTACCAACCCCTTCGAGCATTCGGCCACCAATCTGACCCTGACGCAGCCGGAAGTAACGGCCTCAAAGCCCGGTGCAAGGCTGCCGAGATTGACATGCGCCTCTCTCTCGCGCGCCATACATCTACAAGAAGCCGTCCAAGAGAGGAAAGCCAGCCATGGCCGTTGTTGAAACCGAACGCCACGGGCAAGTCCTGGTGGTGCGCATGAATCGCCCCGAGCGCCTGAACGCGCTGAACCACGAGATGCGGACTGAACTTGCTCGCATCTGGACCGAGTTCCGGCATGATCCGGAGTTGGAGGTCGCGATCCTCACCGGCACCGGCCGCGGCTTTTGCGCCGGCGAAGACATGAAGGAATCCCTCGCCGAAGGGACGCCGGGTGGCCGCCGCCCGGCCCAGGAAGACCCCTTCAACGCCGGCACGCTGGAAAAGCCCGTCATCGCCGCCGTGAACGGCTTCGCAATGGGTGGCGGCTTCATGCTGGTCGAGCGCACCGACCTGCGGGTCGCCGCCACCACCGCCGTCTTCGAGGTTTCGGAGGCGAAGCGTTGGCTGCTGGGCGGCTACAACCACGGCCACCTGGCCAACATGCCCTTCCCCGTGGCCATGGAAATGGCGATGGGCTTTCGCTTCACCGCCGAACGCTTCTACCAGTTGGGCTTCGTAAACCGCCTGGTGGAGCCGGATGCGGTATTGGACAGTGCGCTGGAGATGGCGCGCCACCTGCTGACCCTGCCGCCGGCAGCGCGCGTGAACACGGTGCACATGATGCGCCGCATGCGCCCAGCGCCCACGCCCGCCCAGCAGAACCTAGCCGCCGCCCTGCATGAACACGGCGCCAAGAGCGACCTGATCGAAAGTCGGGCCGCCTTCGCCGAAAAGCGCGCGCCCCGGTTCAAGGGTTGGAACGATCCGAAGGACCGCTTCAACCTGCCGCGGATGGAGGGCGAATAGCCCTCAGGCCGTCGGCAGCAGGTTCTGTCGTGGGAGCAGCGCGCGCTCCTCGTCCATGGCGGTCACCATCTGCGCGTGGTGTCCCGCCCCACTGGCCAGCAACAACTGGCTGGTCCAGCCGGGCGAGGAATTGCGGGGGCGCAGGCTCCTTGGCGGCGGCACTACAACACGGTCCTGCCGTGCAGCGCTGGGCTATCGGCCGCCGGCGCCGGAAGCGGTGTTGCCTTGGCCATCTGGCCCTGCCTGCGCTGCCCCTTGGCAGGGCCAGACGGCCCGGCCAGAACATGAGCCAACGCTCTCATAGCCCATGGATCCCTGATCGGGGGCAGGTCAGCCGCCGGCGGGGATGATCTGGAAATTCGTCCACTCGACCTGCCAGTCCGCAACAGCGCCTATCTCGTCGAGCCCCGTCACCGCCCTTTGTCGCGCCTCGCGCTCGAATTCCGCAGGTGCATGCAGGAAGCTGTGGAAGGCTTACGCCCACCAAGATGATCCCAACATGCGATATCTCGGGGAAGCTGCAGCCCTTCGCCGGGAAACTCCTCGGATCAGTCGAAGCGAAGGTTTGCCTCGCGGACGACCCGCGCCCATGTCTCCATCTCGGCTGCCACCAGAGCGGCGAATTCCTCTTGCGGTTGGCCGCCCGGTATCGTGCCCGCCCCCAGTAACCGGACCCGCACGTCCGGCGCCGCCAGGGCCTCGACGATAGCGCCATGCAGCCGCGCGACGATCTCCCCTGGCGTGCTCGCCGGCAGGAAGGCTGCGACCCAGGTATCATTCACATAGCCGGGCACGGTCTCGCTCACGGTCGGCAGATCTGGGAACATGGGCACCCGCTCGGCCGAGGTCACAGCGATCGCGCGGATTTGCCCGGCACGCACCAGCGGGGTCGCCGCCGTCATCGAATCCATGCCGACCTGAACATTGCCCGCTGCCAGATCCTGCAACCCCGGGCCAGAGCCACGGTAGGGGACGAATTGCATGTCGATCCCGGTGGTCAGCTTGAAGAGTTCGGCCGCGAGATGCGGTCCCCCGCCGAGCGAACCGGAAGTGAAGTTGAGCCGCCCCGGGTGCGCGCGCGCATAGTCCAGCAGTTCCTGGATCGAGTGCACCGGCAGCGAGGGCGTGACCGTGACCAGCAGCGGCGTCCTTCCGAACATCGTGACCGGGATAAAGGACGTGGCCGTGTCGAAGGGTATCCTGTCGCGTTGCGTCGAGGGCAGCACAGCATGTGCCGATGCATTGATCAGGACGGTGTATCCATCGGGCGCTGAACGTGCGACCTCGCCCATGCCGAGCAT
>SKWC01000102.1 GCA_007129145.1 Rubritepida sp. | reverse complement strand
GATGGCGCAGTTGTCCGGGCAGGCGAACCAGCCGTTGGCGCTCGTTGCGGGATGCCACTGGGCGGCGACGCTCGGGTCTTGGGGGTCGCCAGCCTGGACCAGGATGTCCCAGGTGAAGCGCGCGGCGGTGTGATCGCCCCGCGGGGGGGTGAGTTCGAGCAGATGGCCCCACAGGTTCTCCGCGCGGGGATTGGCGGCATCGATCTGCTCGGGTGTGCGGCGGGCGTTGTTGGTGAGCATGACATAGACCCGTCCCGTGCGTGGATCGGGCTCGACGTCCTCCGGGCGATCCATCGGGGTGGCGCCGAGCAGATCGGCCGCCCGCCGGGTCTCGATCAAGACATCCGCCTGGGAGTGAAAGCCATTCTCGGGGGTCAGCCCGCCGTGACCGAAGCGCAAGGGCAGCCAGGTCAGGGTGCCGTCCTCATCGAAGCGCGCCACCGCGAGGGTCCCGTCATCCAAGAGATCGCGATTGGCCGCGCGGTTGACGGGATCGACCGGATCGCGGGTGACGAAACGGTAGAGGTATTCGAAGCGTTGGTCATCGCCTGAATAGAGCACCAGGCGTCCATCGGCATTGAGGATGGACTCGGCGCCCTCGTGCTTGAAGCGCCCGAGCGCGGTGCGCTTCACCGGCATGGCGGACGGGTCGAGCGGGTCGACCTCGACGATCCAGCCGAACCGGTTCGCTTCGTTCGGCTCGGCATTGACATCGAAACGCCGCTGGAAGTCGCCCCAGGCGAAGATCCCGGCGGGCACGCCATAGCGTTCGTAGTTGGTTTTTTCCGGATGCGCGCCAGATCCTTCGTCCGCGCGCGCATCCGTGGGGCCGGATGGGCGATCGAGGTCGCCGCTGAAGTAGCTGTGGAAGTTCTCCTCGGCCATGAGATAGGTTCCCCAGGGGGTGATCCCGCCCGCACAGTTGTTCAGCGTCCCGATCACGCGCGTTCCGCTCGGGTCGGCGGTGGTCCTGACGCGCGCGTGACCCGCGACCGGCCCGGAGAGCGCGATCTCGGTGTCGAGCGCGGTGATCCGGCGGGCGTAGGGACTGTCCGGCACGATCCGCCAACGTCCCGCGTGCTTGCGGATCTCGAGAATGGAGCCCCCATTGCACGCCATTTCGATCTCGACATGCGCGGCGGTGCGCTGATCCGCGTCCGGGAACATCACCTCGGCATTGGTGTATTCATGATTCACGCACAGCAGGCCGTGCTCGGAGTTGTTCGATCCAAGGGGCAAGGGAATGTAGCCGATATAGTCGTTGTTGTAGCCGAATTGGCGCCCTTGTGCCGCCGCTTGCTGGGCGTTGGGATCGAATGGTGGGGCGTCGGGCCACAGGGGATCGCCCCAGCGGATCAGGAGATCGGCACGATACCCTGGTGCGACATGATGGGTGTCGTCGACCCCGCGCGCGATCTCCCTGAATCCGAAGCGGGTGAAGGGCTCGGGCTCGGGCGCGGGTGGCGGCGTGCTCAAGGCCAGGGCGCGGTTCGTGAGGGGGCTGGCGCCAAGGCTGCTCAGCGCGGTGAGCGCGAGCGCGCCGCGCAGGAGAGTGCGGCGATCGCAGCGTGCCTGCAGGACGTCGGCGAGCGTGGGGGCCGCGGAGGGATTGGTGGACTGGTCGTCCGAGGCCTCGTGGCGTTGGGCCTGGGTCTGCGACGGACGTGGATGGGCGCTGGGGGTTGAGCGTGTCATGCTGGAATGCTACCTCGATCAGTCTGGGTCCGTGGGTGCCGCCATTCGGCAGTGCGCGCCCGGGTCTCGACGCGGCACGATCGAGCGAGGAGACGCGAGGTGCAAGGGTCATGGCTTCCCCCGCGATCCGACGCTCATGGGAGCATACCGGTGCCAGATGACGATCCGATGGCCAGGGCCCCGGCAGAGGGCGCTGGGCCAGGCGAACGGATGCCAGTTCAACCCCGGTGCTCGCCATGGCTGGTCTATCTTGATCAGGGTCACACGCTGGCCGGGACCCATGTTAGCCTTCCGCCACGGGATCGGCGCGGCGGCACTCCTCCGCGGACTTGGACTGGGTCGGGAGGGCATGCCCGCGGTGGGACGCCCTCGAGACGAACATGACCCGCCGGGCGTCTGATCGCCGCAATGGTCCTTGCGGGCCGACGGTGCCCATGGCGCGGAGTGCGATTGAAGCGATGCGTTCTGCTCAAACTGCCCAAATCCTCATCATCGATGACATGGCGACGAACATCGAAGTGCTGCTGGGGATCCTGGAGCCGGACTATGACGTGAGTTTCGCTACCTCGGGCCGTCACGCCTTGGATCTGCTGGCCAAGGGCGCGCGTCCAGACCTCATTTTGCTCGATGTGATGATGCCCGAGATGGATGGCTACGCGGTCTGTGCCGCCTTGAAGGGGGACTCGCGAACACGCGCGATCCCGATCATCTTCGTCACGGGCAAGACCGATGCCGAGAGCGAGACCCAAGCCTTGGATGCCGGTGGCGTGGATTTTATCCATAAACCGGTCAACAGCAAGGTCGTGCGGTCACGGGTGCGGTTGCACTTGGAG
>SKWC01000093.1 GCA_007129145.1 Rubritepida sp. | reverse complement strand
CTTGCCACGCCACTTGCCAACCTGGTTGACGGTGAACCCGAGTCAGTGGTGATTCTTGTGGATCGCTCCATGAGCATGCAGTTTGGTGATCGAGCGGACCGGGCCAGGCAGGCTGCGCGTGATGTATTGTCGGGACTGTCAGCCGCGGATGAGGCGGCTGTGGTGAGCTTTGCCGCTGCGCCGGATCAGGTGCGCCAGTTGAGCACCGATACAGCGGCGCTGCGCAGTTTTGTTGATGCACTTCCGGCCCCGGGATATGACGTGTCGCGCTTTCTGCCAGCGTTGCGACTGGCCGATGAAATGCTGGACAGTGCCCGCAATGAACGGCGGCGTGTGGTGATGATATCGGATTTCCAGGCCTCGGGCATGTCACAGACTGACAGCGGTTTCATGCTGGCGCCTGGCGTCGGTTTCCAGGGCGTGGATGTTGGCGGCGGGGGCGTACGCAATCTGACATTCACCGATGTGAGATCGCCGGATCAATTGCTCGAAGGCGTCACCGATTACGAGATTCTGGCACGGGTTCGCAGCACCGGTACAGTGCATGTGGACAACGCCGAGGTCACACTGCTGATCAACGGAGAACCGGTGGCCAGTGAAGCGGTGACGCTGGATCGCACTTCCGAGGCGGTAGTGAACCTGCCGGTATCCTTCGAGGAAGGTGGACGCTACGCCGGTGAACTTCGTCTCAACGGTGATGACTTTGATGCCGACAACACACACTTCTTCACGGTCAATGTGCTGCCGCGTATCCGGGTGCTGGTGGTCAACGGTGCGCCTTCCGCTAACTGGTTCGATGATGGGGCACACTGGTTCACGCTGGCGCTGGATGCTGATGGCAACTCGCCATTTTCTGCCGAGACTGTGCTTGCCTCCGAACTGGGAACAGTGGCGTTTGCCGATTATGATGTGGTCGTGCTGCTGAATGTGGCCGCATTGAGCGACAGTCAGGCTGCGCAGTTGGATACCTATGTCCTGTCTGGCGGGAATCTGTGGCTGGCGCCCGGTTCGCGGGTGGAACCGGCAGTGTTCAACCGGCAATTGGGTGACGTGGCACCTGCGCGGCTTGCTGAAGCCGTGGATCTTGGGCGGAATGATTACCTGCTGGTTGCTGATATGGACAGGCGGCATCCGCTGATTGCACCGCTTGATGTGGACTGGAATGCCCGCTTTCGCGGCTTCTGGCAGACCGAGCCGCACAGCGACACTGACATTCTGATGTACTTTGACAATGGTCTGCCGGCTCTGCTGGAGCGTCCGGTGGGCGAGGGCCGGGTGCTGATGTTTGCTTCAGCCATGGATCTGAGCTGGAGCAACCTGCCTCTGCAGGGGCTGTACCTGCCCTTTGTACACGAATCGGTCAACTATCTGGCCAAGGCCACGGACATTGTGCGTGCCTATCGCGTTGGCCGGGGCGTGGATCTTGCACATGAGCTTGGCGCGGGTGTGGACACGCTGGAAGTCACCGGGCCTGGCGGCAATGTGGTAGCGGTCTCGGCAGGCAATTCTGTCTATCCTGCCACGCGCCCCGGATTCCTGCAGGTGGGCGATCCAGAATTGGGTTCACTTTATGCCATCAACAGTGATCCCCTAGCCACCGACTTTTCCCGGGTCCAGGTGTCTGATCTGCATGACCGGTTCATCAATCCGGAAACCACACCCATGGCCAGCGAACGGGTACGTACAGCACAACTGATTGCCGAGCTTGAGCAGCCGCAGAGGCTCTGGTGGTGGGTATTGCTGCTGGTGATGCTGCTGTTGCTGCTGGAAACCCTGGTTGCCAATCGGACGTATCGCTGAGGTTTCTTTATTGCTGAGGGCTGTGTCGCTGAAGGCTCTCTATCACTGAAGGCTCTTGTCTTCAGAAGGTGGAGGCTGTCGAGACACGAAGTGACTCATTGCTTCAGATTGGATAGGGGGGAACAAGGAATTGCCCCGTGTCCGACAGCCTGTGTTGTCTGAAGCGGCGGCGAATCAAACACCGCTTCAAGCAACGACCTGAATGCTAGCACAGGGTATTTTGCGACTCGCAGCAGCGGTGACACTTTATTGCAAAGGCTTTGCTGCGGGCACAAATCCCGGCCGTTTGTAATAGAGTGTCAGCTTGCCAGCTGTGTATCACTTCCTGAAGTACCGCCACTCTTGCGTTGCAGGATTGCTCCAATTCTTCGGAAGTGTCCGCGCAGCTTCTCGGGCAGCGCCAGCATTGCCGGTGTGACAACCAACGTCAATATGGTGCCAAAGCTCAGACCGAAGACGATGGCGCTGGCCAGGCTCACCCACTGGGAAGTGATCGGTCCTCCGGATTCAATTTCTGCATTGATCAGGTCAACCGACACGTGCATGGCCAACGGCAACAGCCCGCAGCCGGTAGTGAACGTGGTCAGAAACACCGGGCGAAGCCGCTGGGCACCGGTCTGCACAATAACGTCGGTGATGGCCCATGAGGGATTTGCGCGTTTTATATGGTTGAAGGTGTCGATCAGCACGATGTTGTTGTTCACGATAATGCCGGCCAGGGCCACAAT
>SKWC01000133.1 GCA_007129145.1 Rubritepida sp. | reverse complement strand
TCCAACATGCATGCGATTGACGAAACGCCATTCCCAACGCATTTCAACCGGGTGGACCCAATCATGATCAACCCCTCGGATGGCGCGGTGCGTGTCGTCGGCAGCATCGGATCTTCTGCCGCGCTTGCGAACATCACCAGCAAAGAGGCCGTTAAAACCTGCGACATCATCGAGGTCAGGCTCGATTTGCTCGATCCGGCCGGCGACGACACGTCCGGCCTGCCGCTCGCACCGTGGGGCCATCTTGCCGGACTACCACTCCTCATGACTGCCAGGCGGCGGGACGAGGGAGGTGCCAAGGATCTCAATGCGCGCCAGCGGTTGTCGCTGCTAGAGTCCTCCATGCGGGACGCTTCGATGGTCGACTTGGAAGTCGCCTCCATCGCCGAGTTCTCCGATTTCATCCAGCGCCTCAACCATGTCCGGCTCCCATGGGTCGCATCATTCCACGATTTCAACCAGACCCCGGAGTCGGCCGATCTGCGAAAAGCCGCGGCCACTGCCCGCGATGCCGGTGCCGCTGTGTTCAAGGCGGCCGTGATGCTCAACCGCATCCATGACCTTGCCCGCCTCGCCGAATTCCAGTGCCAGGACCACGGCATTCCGCTGGCAACCATGGGCATGGGCCCTCTCGCCTCCGTTTCGCGCCTCCTCTGCGCCCAACTCGGCAGCGCCCTTAATTACGGCCACCTCGGCGGCACCCGTACCGCACCCGGCCAGTGGGACTGCGCGTCCCTGCGCTCCGCGATCCGAAACCTGCCCCGCGTCCAAAACCCGTCCGCATTGCCATAGGCAATCCGCCCGCTGTCGCCTGTCTATTGTCACCAGTATGTTTAATCGCAAATTTTCCCGTTGAATTTTCCGTTAAATTTCCAGGCAAATAATTGTTGACGATAAGTGTTGTTTATAAGTGTTGTTTCACATAAATTTCCTGGAAAATAAAGCTTGTCAGCGACACGGGGTTGTTGGATGTTCTGGCCATGGATGATCGGCAGGACAGCGCCGCGGCTTCAGCAGCTTCAGCAGCTTCAGCGGGACCGGCGGCTTCAGTGACTTCAGTGGCGGTCCCGGTCCCGGGGCCGGGGGGCGGTGGGCGCGTTCGGTTTGCGCCGCGGCGGCCGGCTGGGGTGCGGCGATGGCTGGCGCCATGGAAGGATTCGCGTGAGACGCCAGTGCTGTATCATGTGGTTTCGCGGGTGGTGGACCGCCGCAAGGTTTTGGGACGCCATGAAAAAGAGCACTTCCGCCGGCTGATGCGCGCTTACGAGCAGTTCACCGGATGCCGTGTGCTTGCTTATTGCGTGATGGGGAATCACTTCCATGTGTTGTTGGAAGTGCCGCCACGCCCGGATGCGGGTCTAGCCCCGGAGTCGCTGGATCGGAATGTCTTCGCGCACCGGTTGGCCGGAATCTACCCGGCCGCCAAGGTGGCCGAGGTGATGAAGCGGTTGGATGTGGCGCTGGAGGCTGTGGAGGCGGCCAACGGGACGGCGCCTGTCGAGCGGCTGGAGGCGCTGCGGGTGCGGGCGACGGCGGACATCGCCGGCCCGTTTTTAGACCGGATGCACGATCTGAGCGAGTTCATGAAAGGTCTGCTGCAGCGGTTCACGCGCTGGTTCAACCGACGGCACCAGCGCAGCGGGACGCTTTGGGAGGAACGCTTCAAAAGCGTGATTGTCGAGGGCGGCGTGGCGTCGCGGACAGTGGCGGCCTACATTGATTTGAATCCGGTGCGTGCCGGGCTGGCGGAGGATCCGGCGGACTACCGGTGGAGCAGCTATGGCGAGGCGGTCGGGGCCGGAGGGGCCACGGTTGGCGGGTTGGCGGCGCGGGCCGGCTTGGTGCGGGCGTTGCTGTGTGGAAATGGCGCGATGGCCGATGCGCGGCGCTGGAAGGAAGTGGCCGGCGGGTATCGCGGGTTGATGGCCCATGCGCTGCGGCGCAAACGCGGGGCGGCGGGAGAGGCCGCCATGGCTGCGGGCAGCGATGCGGCTGGCGCCGGCGCAGCTGGTTTTGATTGTGAGCTTGGCATGGCGGCGATTCTGGCCCGGCGGGTGCGATATTTCACGGCGGGCGCGGTGATTGGCAGCCGGGGATTCGTCGAGCTGTGCTTCGAGCAGGCGCGATGGCGATTCGGAGCCAGGCGGAAATCCGGCGCGCGGCGGCCGCGCGGAACGGCGGCGGAAGCGGCGGGAGTGCTGTGGTCGGCAAGGGATTTGCGGCGGGGAGTGGATGATGCCTCCGGGAAGTGATGGCGCGTTGCCCCCGCACGGGCAAAACGCGAGAAATGGTGGAATCATGAAGCCATGAACAGCCCGGTTTTTTGGTTGTGAGTGGTTGCAGGAGCAAGCACTCTGTGCCCCGTGAGAATGCAATTGAGACACTTGGTTTTGATGGTTGCGATCGCCTGCACATGCACGGGATTGGCGGATGATGATCTGAAGCGGAAAGCATCCGACCGGCAGGGTGGGGGGGAGGCGCGCGAGACGCGTGAGGCGGTGATCCGCGAGGATTCCGTGGTGATCGATGG
>SKWC01000065.1 GCA_007129145.1 Rubritepida sp. | reverse complement strand
CGGCAGGTGCGGCGCCAGCAGCAGATGGGGCAGTGCGGGCATGGACGCTGGGATCCGCTTCAACATCGTCAGTGGTGTACACACCGCATCGGCCGGTGCGCCCCCCGAGGATCCACGCCTGCGGCAGGTCCTCACCCAGTACGTCGGGGTGATGCAGCGGCTGGTCCAGGCGCTGCAGGCCCAGCAGCAGCGGGGCGTGCCTTCCGGGACCCGGGTCGACCAGGAGGAGCTGCGGGTCATCGAGCTCGTCAACGGCGTGCGCCAGGCACTCGGCATCCCGCCCGTGCAGTGGCATGCAGGACTCGCCCAGGCAGCGCTCGGACACGCCACGCACATGGCGTCGGTCGGGCGCATGGCCCATGACGGGCTGGGCAACGGCACCGCAGAGAGCCGCGTGCGGGCAGTTGGCTTTCGCGGTGCCTGGGGGGAGAACGTCGCCGCTGGCCAGCGGGACGCGTTCACCGTGGTGCGGGACTGGATGCGCAGCCCCGGCCACCTGCGGAACATCCTCGATCCTCGCTGGAACCTGATCGCCGTGGAGCGCGTGCGCGGCGTCGACGGGCGCATCTACTGGGCCCAGAACTTCGGTCGCAGCTGATCGCTGTCCCGGTTACGGCCCCTGGCTCGACGGGCAGGCCCCGTGGCTGGAAGCTCCCGACCCCGCTTGTCGGATCGTTCCGATCGGTGTGAACTGGAGGGGCAGGGCGGGCCGGTGGGTCGGGATCGTTCCTGACGGCTACGGCTGCAGCTGCTCGCCATCCATGTGGGAACAGGGTTCGAACGGCTCGAGTGCCAGCCAGCGACGCGCAGGTCGCGGCGGCCATCCCACCGGCCGCTCCTGCGATTCGTCCGTGGCCTATCCGGCTGCTCCTGCCGACCGTCCCTGGCCTTGCTCCTGGCGCTGCGGGTTCGTGCCTGGGGTGACCTCGAGGGCCCCGCGTGCGGCATCCGTTGCAGGGCGCTGCGGCATCGTCCCGGCCCGGAAGCGCTGCGCGACCTGCTCGGCGCGGACCTCCATGTGGTGCGCTCCGTGGATCTCCCGCATCAGCGGCCGCCGGTCGCGCTCGGTGCCGGGCAGGCGGGCTGCCACCCACCGCGTCATGCCCCGCGGCACGGCGCCGGGCCGCCAGCGATCGTCGACGACGAAGCCCGCAACGTAGTTCCCCAGGAAGCGTCGGGTGCGGCGCAGGTCGTCTCCGGGCTCCTCGCCGTCGCGGCTCGCACGCCACTGCATGACGTGGCCGAGCTCGTGGGCGAGGAAGCGGCGACCCTGCCAGGAGAGGATCCGCTCGAGGGTCTGCTCGTTCGCCAGGTAGATCTCGTGGCCGAGCGCGATGCCCCCGAAGCCGCCCCCGCCACCGGGACCGCCCACGTACATGCGGACGCGCTCGAGGTCGCGGGCCACGGTCTCCTCGGGGAGGCCGTACTCGCGGGACAGGAAGCCGCCCAGCACCGCCCGCTGGGCATCGCTCAGCGCCTGTCCCGGATGCTCCTCCCGCACGCCGCGGGCCGCATCGAGGGTTCCCAGCACGCTGGAGCGGCGCACCGACTCCCAGGCCGTGACGTCGGTCGGCGTCCAGCCCCGAACGGGGCGTCGGGGCAGGTCCCCCGCAGCGGGCTCATCGGCTGCTGCAGCCGGCGCGGGTGCGTGCGCCGCGGGCGCGCCAGCCGAGGCCATGGCAGGGGACGGGACCAGGGTGCGGGCGATGATGGGGTCGATCAGCTGCATGGCAGCGGATGATACGCCTGCACGTGCGGTCACGCCTCAGGCATCGTCCTCTTCGAGCTGCATCGCCATGCTGCGTCTCAGGAGCCATCCCCGTCGAGCTGCAGCGCCACCGAGTTGATGCAGTAGCGCAGCCCACTCCTGCCCGGACCATCCGGGAAGACGTGCCCGAGGTGCGCATCGCACCCCGCACACCGCACCTCGGTCCGCTCGTAGCCAAGCTCGAAGTCGGGGCGGGTGCTGACGGCGTCGACCGACGCGGGGTCGGTGAAGCTCGGCCAGCCCGATCCGGAGTCATACTGCTCGTCCGAGCGGAACAGCGCAGCGTCGCAACACACGCAGCGGTAGGTGCCGTCGGCGCCGCGGTGCACGTAGCGGCCGCTGAACGGGGCCTCGGTCGCGCCCTCCTGGGTCACGGCGTACTGCTGGTCGGTCAGTCGTTGTCGCAGCTCATCGCGGGAAGTGGATCCATCCATGCCTGCATCGTAGCTGGTGTCGCGTCCGGTCGGCTGGGCGCTAGTCGATCAGGCACTTGCCGATCTCCGGCGGGATCAGCTCGCTGCGGTGGGCGTTGCGGATGTCGTCGATGCGCTGGTCGAACTCCAGCGGTCGTCCGCGGAAGTTCGTGACGACATCCGGCAGGACGCCCGGGCCGGCAGCCATCATCCGATAGCGCTCGACACGCGAGCGGCCGGTTCGCCGGAGGTTGGCGACCTGCCACGGGGCGAGCCGCATGTTGGGGTGGGGCTTGGGGCCGAAGATGAAGCAGAACTGGCCGAGCGGGTCCTGGGCGAGGAACATGTTCACCCGCGTCCATCCGGGGCG
>SKWC01000328.1 GCA_007129145.1 Rubritepida sp. | reverse complement strand
GGGCGTGCCGGCGCGGGCGGAATAGGGAAACACATGCAGGAAGCTGAGGCCGGCTTCCTCGACCAGCGATTCGAGCGCGGCGGCATGCGCCTCGGTCTCGGTGGGGAAGCCCGCGATCAGGTCCGCGCCCAGCGCCGCATCGGGGCGCAGCGCCCGGGCGCGCGCGGCCAGGCGCAGCACATCGGCCCGCGAATGGCGGCGACGCATCCGCTTCAGGATCAGGTCATGGCCGTGCTGCACGGACAGGTGCAGATGCGGCATGAGGCGCGGCTCCTCGGCGAAGACGGCCCAGAAGCGCTCATCCAGCGCGGCGGGATCGAGCGAGGACAGGCGCAGCCGCGGCAGTTCCGGCACATCGCGCAGCACCGAGCGGACCAGCCCCGCCAGGTCCGGATGCGAGGCGAGGTCCACCCCGGTCAGCACCACCTCGGCATGGCGGGCGGCCAGGCCGCGCACCGCCGCCACCGCCTGTTCGGGCGCCATGGCGCGGGCGGGGCCGCGGCCCTGGGGGATGATGCAGAAGGTGCAGGCATGGTCGCAGCCCTGCTGCACCGCGAGGAAGGCGCGGGTGCCGCCGCCCGCGGCCGGACGCAGCGGCGTGGCGCGGGTGATGGGCGCGGGGCCGGCATTCCAGGCGGCGGGGTCCAGCTTCACGCCATTGCCGATGACCCGCGCCACCCCGGGCAGCCCGGCCCAGGCGGCGGGGTTGATCTGGGCGGCGCAGCCGGTGACCAGGATGGGCCGGCCGGGGTTCTCGCGCGCGGCGCGGCGGATGGCCTGGCGGGCCTCGCGCTCGGCCTCGGCGGTCACGGCGCAGGTGTTCACGATCAGCGCATCCGCGAAGCCCGCGCGGGCCGCGAGGCCGCGCATCGTCTCGCTCTCGGCGATGTTCAGCCGGCAGCCGAAGGTGAGCGTCTCAGCCAAGGGGAAGCTCGCCGGTGAAGGCGGTGGCGACGGGGCCGGCCATCAGCACATGGCCATCGGCCCGCCATTCGAGCACGAGGTCGCCCCCGGGCATGGCGATGGTGGCGGCGCGGGCGGCGAGGCCCCGGCGCACGGCATTGACGATGGCCGCGCAGGCGCCCGATCCGCAGGCCAGCGTCAGCCCCGCCCCGCGCTCCCACACGGTCAGGCGGATGCGGTCCGGCGACAGGACCTGGGCGAAGCCGATGTTGCCGCGCCGGGGCAGCAGCGGGTCGTGCTCCAGCGCGGGGCCGATGCGCGGGATGTCGATCGCGTCGAGGTCGTCCACGAAGATGGTGGCGTGCGGATTGCCCATGGAGCAGCAGGCGGCGTCGAATCCACCGAGCGGCACATGCAGCGTGTCCATCGCCCGCGCCAGCGGCACGGCGTCCCATTCGAGGCGCGGCGGGCCCATGTCCACCCGCACCATGCCATCGGCCAGGCGCTCGGCGGCCAGCAGGCCCGAGACGGTGCGGATGGCGATGGCGGGCCGCCCGGCCTCGCGCAGCACGAGGTCGGCGGCGCAGCGCGTGCCATTGCCGCAGGCCCCGGCCTCGCTGCCGTCGCTGTTGTGGAAGCGCAGGAACACATCGGCGTCGGCGGCGGGTTCCAGCGTGATCATCTGGTCGAAGCCCACGCCGCGGTGGCGGTCGCCGATGGCGGCGATGGCGGCGGGATCGAGGCCATGCGGGCGGGCGCGGGCGTCCAGCACCACGAAGTCGTTGCCCAGGCCGTGCATCTTGCGGAAGGGAAGCGGCATGGGGCGCATATAGGCCATGCGGCGGCGCGGCGCGACCGGGACGCTTGCCTTGGCGGGGCGCTTGCCTTGCCGAGGCGGGGGGCTTATGAGGCGCCCTCGCGCTTGCCGTGGCCGTTGGACAGCCCGGCGGCGCGCGCGTGCCTCCGCCACATGGTGTGGAAACCGGGGGCCGCACACCGCCACCGAACGGAGGGCCCCAATGTCCAAGATGAAGACCACCTCCAGCGTGAAGAAGCGCTTCAAGGTGACCGCCTCCGGCCTGGTGAAGGCCGGCCCGGGCAACAAGCGGCACTGCCTGACCGCGCGCAGCACCAAGTCCAAGCGGCAGAACCGCCGCATGCAGGTGCTGGAGCCGCAGGATGCCCGCACCGTGAAGCAGTGGATGCCCTACGGGCTGTCCCGTTGATCTGACGCGCAGGAGAAGAACCGATGGCACGTGTGAAGCGGGGCGTCACAGCCCATGCCCGCCACAAGAAGGTGCTCAAGCTCGCCAAGGGCTATGTGGGCCGTTCCTCCACCACCTACCGCGCCGCGCTGCAGCGGGTCGAGAAGGCGCTGCAATACGCCTATCGCGACCGCCGCAACAAGAAGCGCGAGTTCCGCGGCCTGTGGATCCAGCGGATCAACGCCGCGGCGCGCGAGCACGGCATGACCTACAGCCAGTTCATCGCGGGGGTGAAGGCCGCCGGGATCGAGATGGACCGCAAGGTGCTGGCCGCGCTGGCCTTCGATGAGCCTGCCGCCTTTGCGGGCATCGTCGAGAAGGCGCGCGAGGCCCGCGCCGCGGCCTGAGCCCACGGCGGCGCGCCGCGCCGCCCGGAGCAACGCCAGGGGGGCCGCC
>SKWC01000245.1 GCA_007129145.1 Rubritepida sp. | reverse complement strand
GGCGGCGGCCGCCACGCGGCACCTCCGGCCAGTCCTGGGTGGCGATCTGCCGGGCCTCGGCCAGCGCGGCCTTCAGCGCGGCCATGCCCTCGGGGCGCATCGCCGCATCCTCGATCACCGCGGCGGGTTCGGGGCTGGCGGCGAGCCGCGCCGACCACTCCGCCAGCACGGCAGGATCGCGCTGCCGCCGCAGGTCCACCCGGCCGGGCAGGCGCTCGATGCGGCCATGCACCAGGTCGGGCAGGGCGTCCGCGGCGGCGCGGGCGATGGCCTGCGGGTCGCGCATGTTGCCCGGGTTCAGCCCGTACCAGGCGGGGTCCAGGCCGTCGGCGTCCAGCGCGACCAGCCTCTCACCCAGCCGCTGCACCGCCTCATGGCTGCCGGCCATCCCCTGGCCGGCAGCCATGGTCCGAAGGGCGGCAGCCGGCGCATGGTCGGCCGCGCAGGCGGGCAGCGCGGTGGACGCAAGTCCCCCAACGCCCATCAGGAACAGGCGGCGATCCATCGGCTTCGTCCCCGGCATCTCGCGTCTTCCTTCGTCGACAGTTCTGCGCACCAGTAACACGAACAATGGTTGACCGTCAGTGAGGCCGCGCGCAACCATCGGCATGCAATGGCACCCCTCGACACACCCGGTCGCCGCAACAGCGACCTCGACGCCGCGCTGGCCGAGGCGCGCGCCGCCTATGCCGCCGCCAACCCCCGCAGCGCCGCGGCCCATGCCGAGGCCCAGGCGGTGATGCCCGGCGGCAGCACGCGCTCGGTGCTGTTCTGGACGCCCTTCCCGCTGACCATGGCCCGTGGCGAGGGTGCGCGGCTGTGGGACGCGGACGGCCATGAATACCGCGACTTCCTGGGCGAATACACCGCCGGGCTGTTCGGCCACAGCGAGGCGCGCATCCTCGCCGCCGCCCAGGCCGCCATGGCGCGCGGCATCAACCTCGCCGCCGCGGGCCAGGACGAGGCGCGCTTCGCCGCGCTGGTCTGCGCCCGCTTCCCCTCGGTCGAGCGGGTGCGCTTCACCAATTCGGGCACCGAGGCGAACATCATGGCGCTGGCCGCCGCCCGCGCCTTTACCGGCCGGACGGCCATGATGGTGGCGCGCGGCGCCTATCACGGCGGCGTGCTGACCTTCGGCAAGCCGGGCAACCCGGTGAACCTGCCGGTGCCGACGCTTTTCATGGACTACAACGACGCCCACGGGGCCGCGGCCGCCATCCGCGAGGCCGGCGATTCGCTGGCCGCCGTGCTGGTGGAGCCCATGATGGGATCGGGCGGTTGCATCCCGGCCAGCGCTGAGTTCCTGCAGGCGCTGCGCGCGGCAACCGCCGGGACGGGGGCGCTGCTGATCTTCGACGAGGTGATGACCAGCCGCCACGCCGAGGGCGGGCTGCAGCAGCGCCTGGGCGTCACCCCCGACATGACGACGCTGGGCAAATACATCGCCGGCGGCTTCAACATCGGCGCCTTCGGCGGCCGGGCGGACATCATGGACCGTTTCAACGGCCACCGCCCCGACGCGCTGCCCCATGCGGGCACCTTCAACAACAATGTCTGGTCCATGGCGGCGGGCTGCGTCGCTCTGGGCGAGATCTTCCGCGGCGATGCGGTGGAGGCGCTGTATGCCCGCGGCGAGGCGCTGCGCGCCGCCCTCAACGCCGCCTGCGCCGAGGCCGGCGCGGCCATGCAGTTCACCGGCGCGGGCAGCATGATGACGGCGCATTTCCGCAGCGGGCCCATCAACGCGCCCTACGCGCCCAGCGCCGAGGAGGAGCAGCGGCGCGAGTTGTTCTTCCTCGACATGCTGGCGGCCGGCTTCTACGTGGCGCGGCGCGGCATGGTCAGCCTGTCGCTGCCGCTGGCCGGCGCCGACACGGATGCGCTTCTGGCGGCGGTGCGTGAGCATCTGTCCGCGCGCGGGCCACTGCTGCGCTGAGCGCCCGTCCGCCCTCTTGGCCGGCGCGCATCATGATGTTAGAGCGATCCCCGTCGGAGCGTAGCGCAGCCTGGTAGCGCATCAGTCTGGGGGACTGGGGGTCGTGGGTTCGAATCCCGCCGCTCCGACCATCGCGCCCTACCCCTTTGCGCCAAATCCACCCCGCGCCAGCGCCAGTCCGCCGCCCAGCGCCGTCACCGCGATGCCCAGCGGCAGGCCCCAGGCCGGCAGCCATTCCAGCAGGCCCCCCGCGACAGGTGCGCCTACCGTGCCGCCCAGCAGATAGGCCGCGTTCAGCCCTGCCAGCCCCAGCGCGCGCGTGGACGCCGCGAAGCGCTGCACCGCGCGCACCATCCCCAGCGTGTAGATGGCGCCCGCCGCGCCCCCCCACAGCGCCAGCACCGGCCAGATGCCCCAGCCCGGCGCCAGCACTGGCCACAGCAGGGAGGCCACGGCCACCGCCGTCACGCAGCCCAGCAGCACCGGCCGCGGGCCCAGCCGGTCGGCCAGCCGCCCCACCGGGTATTGCGCCAGCACATTCCCCACCCCCGAGGCGACCACGATCCCCGCCGCCGCCGCCGCACTCAGCCCCAGCGCCAGCCCCTGCACCGGGAACACCGCGCCCGCGAT
>SKWC01000169.1 GCA_007129145.1 Rubritepida sp. | reverse complement strand
GGCTCCCCCACCGCTGCCCCCACGGGCCGGCCGATCAGCGCGCTGATCGCGCCGGCGCTGAACTGGATGGTCAGCCGGCCATCATAGCGGTTCGGGCCGGTGCGCTCCTGCTCGATGATGATGGCGGCCACCATCTGCGCGAGCTGCCCGTCCGAGGGCGTGGCGCGCGAGATGCCCAGCGCGCGCATCATCTGCTGGAAGGCGGTGCGGGTGGCGGCGGCATGCGCACGCTCGCGCGCGGTCACGGCGTCGGCCGCGAGGCCCTGCGCCGGCACGCCACGCTGCACGAGGGGGTTGTCCTGCGCCGCCAACGGGAGGCAAAAGGCGAGGCTGAGGATCACCGCCATGGTTCCGCGCAGGACGTGATGTCGGGTGGGCATGGTGGGGTCCTTCCGTCGGGTGCGCGATCGCCCGGAAACTAGCCCATCGGAGGCCGCCCTGAACAGTTCGCAGCAACCCGGCCTGACCTACGCCGCCGCCGGGGTGGACATCGAGGCCGGCGACGCCCTGGTCGAGCGTATCAAGCCGCTGGCCCGCGCCACCACGAGGCCCGGCGTGCTGGGCGGGCTGGGTGGCTTCGGCGCGCTGTTCGATCTGAAGGCGGCCGGCTTCTCCGATCCCGTGCTGGTCAGCACCACCGACGGCGTGGGCACCAAGCTGCGCCTGGCCATCGAGGCGGGCGTGCATGGCACGGTGGGCGTGGACCTTGTGGCCATGTGCGTGAACGACCTGGTGGTGCAGGGCGCCGAGCCGCTGTTCTTCCTGGATTATTTCGCGACCGGCGCGCTGGATGTGGCCCAGGCCGCCGCCGTGGTGGGCGGCATCGCCGAGGGCTGCCGCATCGCCGGCTGCGCCCTGGTGGGCGGCGAGACCGCCGAGATGCCGGGCATGTACCAGGCGGGCGACTATGACCTGGCCGGCTTCGCGGTGGGCGCGGCCGAGCGCGGCGCGCTGCTGCCGCGCGACGTCGGGCCGGGCGACGCGCTGATCGGGCTGGCGGGCAGCGGGGTGCATTCCAACGGCTTCTCGCTGGTGCGGCGCATCCTGGAGGCGGCGGGGCTGACCCCGGCCGATCCCGCGCCTTTCGCGCCCGGCGCCACGCTGGGCGAGGCGCTGCTGGTGCCCACGCGCATCTATGCGCGGCCGCTGCTGGCGCTGCACCGCGCGGGGCTGCTGAAGGCGGCCGCCCACATCACGGGCGGCGGACTTCCGGGCAACCTGCCGCGCGTGCTGCCCGAGGGCGTGGTGGCGCGGCTGGAGGGCGGAAGCTGGGCCATGCCTCCGGTCTTCCCCTGGCTGGCGCGCACCGGCGGCGTCGCGGCCGATGAGATGCTGCGCGTGTTCAACTGCGGCCTGGGCATGGTCGCGGTGGTGGCCGAGGCCGATCTGCCCGCCGCGCTGGAGATGCTGAATGCCGCGGGCGAGGCGGCCACCCATGTCGGCCGCCTGCTGCCCGGCGAGGGCCCGGCGCGGGTCGAGATCGCGGGATCGCTGCCGCTGTGAAGACGCCCGTCGCCGTGCTGATTTCCGGGCGCGGCTCCAACATGGCGGCGCTGCTGGAGGCGACGCGGCATCCCGCACATCCGGCCGCCGTGGCGCTCGTGCTGTCCAACCGGGCCGATGCGCCCGGCCTTGGCTACGCGCGGGCCGTCGGCGTGCCGACCGCGGTGGTCGAGAGCCGGGGCCGGCCGCGCGAGGAGTTCGAGGCCGCGATGCAGGCGGTGCTGGAGGCGCATGGCGTGCGCCTGGTCGCCCTGGCCGGCTTCATGCGCGTGCTGACGCCGGGCTTCGTCGCGGCCTGGGAGGGGCGGATGCTGAACATCCACCCCTCGCTGCTGCCGGCCTTCCCGGGGCTAGACACGCATCGCCGCGCGCTGGAGGCCGGGGTGCGGCTGCATGGCTGCACCGTGCATCTGGTCAGCGCCGGGGTGGATGAGGGGCCGATCATCGCCCAGGCCGCGGTGCCGGTGCTGACGGATGACACGGAGGCGCGCCTGGCCACGCGGGTGCTGGTCGAGGAGCACCGGCTCTACCCCGCGGCCCTGGCCTGGCTGGCCTCGGGGCGGGTGCGGCTGGAGGGCGGGCGGCTGGTGGGGCGGCTGCGCATGGCGCGCGGCGTGCTGGCCAACCCCTTGCCCGGCTTTCCGCCGCTTCCTACACATCGTGGGCAAGATTGAGGGAGAGCCGTGACATGGCCGAGCACAAGCAAGAGATCGACTACGTGGCCGTGACGGCCGAGGACATCATGGAAGAGCGCCGTGGCATGTACGACGGCTTCATGAAGTCCATCCCCTGGGCCGCCGGCGCGACGGTGGGGATCCTGGTGCTGATCTATCTGATCTGGGGCTGACCCCAGTCCGGGATGGGGCGGTCCGGGATGGGTCGGGCCGGGCCCGCCCCGCCCGCTTCAGCCGACCAGCTCGGAGCCCGCGAAGAAATAGGCGATCTCGACCGCCGCATTCTCCGGGCTGTCGGAGCCATGCACGCTGTTGGCCTCGATGCTCTCGGCGAACAGCTTGCGGATGGTGCCCTCGGCGGCATTGGCCGGGTTGGTCGCGCCCATCAGCTCGCGGTTCTT
>SKWC01000048.1 GCA_007129145.1 Rubritepida sp. | reverse complement strand
TGGGCGATCTCGTCCAGGCTGCGGCCGCAGCCGCGGCAGATCCCCACGGCGTCCACCCGGCAGACGCCTGTGCAAGGTGATGGCGTGATCATGCGCGCATGGATCGCACCGACGCGCAGCAAGGGCAACGGCGCGGCCAGGGCACCGGGGGCGGGCGTGGGTTGCGCGCGCCGCACGCCGGCCCGATAGATTGCCGCTGCATCGTGCAATCGAGGCCGGAGAGACGGATGGCGCATTACGACATGATCCTGCGCGGCGGCACCGCGGTGCTGCCCTGGGGGATGGAGCCGCTGGACATCGGCGTGCGCGACGGGCGCATCGCCGCCATGGGCGACCTGCGGCGCGCCGAGGCCGATGCGGTGCTGGACTGCACCCGCCTGCACGTGCTGCCCGGGCTGATCGACGCGCATGTGCATCTGCGCGAGCCCGGCGACCCGGCGGTGGAGACCATCGCGACGGGCACCAAGGCCGCCGTGCTGGGCGGGCTGGCGGCGGTGTTCGACATGCCCAACACCACGCCTTCGATCACGGATTCCGCGCAGCTCGCCTGGAAGCGGGACTACGTCTCGCAGCACGCCTGGTGCGACATGGGCATCTATGTCGGCGCGGCGCGCGGCAACATCGCCGAGCTGGGCGCGCTGGAGGCCGAGGAGAATGTCTGCGCGATCAAGGTCTTCGCGGGTTCCTCCACCGGCGACCTGCTGATCGAGGACGATGCCGGGATCGAGGCGGTGATGCGCTCGGGCCGGCGGCGCATCTGCTACCACTCCGAGGATGAATACCGCCTGCAGGAGCGCAAGCCCCTGTTCAGCAAGGGCATGCCGCACCGCAACCACATGGAATGGCGCGACGTCGAGACGGCGCTGCTGGGCACCAAGCGGCTGCTGGCGCTGGCCCGCAAGACCGGGCGGCCGGCGCATATCCTGCACGTCAGCAGCGCCGAGGAACTGGAATACCTGGCCGGCTTTCGCGACGTGGCCAGCTGCGAGGTGCTGCTGAACCACCTGACCCAGACCGACGAGGCCTATGACCGGCTGGGTGGCTATGCGGTGATGAACCCGCCGATCCGCGACCGCCGCCACCTGGAGGCCGCCTGGGAGGCGGTGCGCAACGGCACGGTGGATGTGGTGGGCAGCGACCACGCCCCGCACAGCCGCGCCGCGAAGGAGCGCCCCTGGCCCGACACCGCGGCCGGGCTGACCGGGGTGCAGACCCTGGTGCCGCTGATGCTGGACCATGTGAGCAACGGCCGCCTCAGCCTCACGCGGCTGGTGGACCTGATGTGCGCGGGGCCCGCGCGGATCTATGGCGCGGTGAACAAGGGGCGGCTCGCGGTCGGCTATGACGCGGACTTCACCCTGGTGGACATGGCCGCGAGCCGCGAGATCACCGAGGATTGGATCGCGAGCCCCTGCGGCTGGACGCCCTTCGCCGGACATCGCTGCCAGGGCTGGCCGGTCGGCACCATCATCCGCGGGAATGCGGTGATGCGCGACGGCGAGGTGCTGGGCGCGCCAGTGGGCAAGCCGATCCGCTTCCGCTGAGCGGGCGGGCTCAGAAGGCAGCGGGCCAGCGCGCGGTGCGGTCGGCCTCCTGCGCCGGGGTGAGGCTGGCGGGGCCGTCGGCCACGCCGCCCGGGCCATGCGCGAAGGGCGGGCCGAGCATGGGCGGGCGGCTCACCCAGCAATCCACCTGGCCCAGGCTGCGGGTGCAGTAGGGCGGCGGCGCGGGGGGTGCCTGCGTTGGCGCGCAATAGCTGAGGCCGCGATCGAGCCGCACCACCGAACAGTCCCGCCCGCTGAGGGCGCTGACCACCAGGTCGGGCGGGGCGCGCCCGGTCAGCGGCAGGGTCAGCACCGCAGCCCCCGCCCCCACGCCGACCATGGTGGCGGGCTCGCAGGCGGCGAGCGGCAGGATGAGCAGAATGGGCAGCAGGCGGCGCATCGCGGCAGGAGACGCCGGCCAGCCTTAACGCAAGGCGAAGCGCCCGCTATACCCGGGGCCTGATTGCGAGAAGAGGGGCGGCGTCACTTGTCCGACCTGGTTGACGAAGTCGAACGCGAAATCCGCGCCGAGCGCACCAAGCGGCTCGCCATCCGCTATGGCAGCATCGCCGGCGTTCTGCTGCTGCTGGGGCTGGCCGGCTTCGGCGGCTGGCAGGGCTGGCGCTGGTGGGAGAACCGCGCGGCCGAACAGGTGGCCACGCGCTTCCTCGCCACGGCGCAGCAGATGGAGGCCGAGGGCGCCGATCTTGCGGCCGCGACGCGCGCATTCGAGGCGATCGCCGCCGATTCCCCGGCGGGCTACCGGGCGCTGGCGCTGCTGCGCGCCGCCGCCCTGCAGGCCGAGCGCGGCGAGGTGGAGGCCGCCCTGGCCAGCTACCAGCGCATTGCGGAGGATCGCGCGGTGGACGGCCTGTACCGCGACCTTGCGCGGCTGATGTGGGGGCTGCATGCGCTCGACCATGCCGAGCCCGACGCCGTGATCGCGCGGATCGAGCCGCTGGCCGCGCCCGGGGCGCCCTGGCAGGCCAGCGCGCGCGAGGTTCTGGCGCTGGCGCAGATGCGCGCCGGCCGCA
>SKWC01000399.1 GCA_007129145.1 Rubritepida sp. | reverse complement strand
CTCCAGGCCACCGCCGCCAGCCTGCTGCTGCCGGTGGCCGGCCGCACCGCCCTGGCCAGCCCGCCCGCCGCAACCGCCCGCAGCCCCGCCGCGCATGGCCTCGACCAGCCGCTGTTCGGCGCGGCGCATTGGACGCTGGGCAACGGGATGCGCGTGGTCCTGGCCGAGAACCGCCGCGCCCCGGTGGCCGCGAACTACCTCTATGTCGCGGCCGGCGCCGCCGAGGACCCGCCCGGCCTGTCGGGCATCGCCCATTTCGTCGAGCACATGCTCTTCAAGGGCAGCCCCGCCGTGCCCTCGGGCGCCTTCTCGCGCACCGTCTCGCGCGAGGGCGGGCAGAACAACGCCTTCACCGGCCGCGACATGACCGGCTATTTCCAGGTGGTCGAGGCCTCGCGCCTGCCGCTGATGATGCGCATGGAGGCCGACCGCTTCGCCGCCCCGCTGATGCCCGAGGATGAGGTCGAGCCCGAGCGCAATGTCGTGCTGGAGGAGCGCCGGCAGGTGGTGGAAAGCCAGCCGCGCTCGCGCTTCCGCGAGGCCTTCGACGCCGCCATGTGGGGGCCGCAGCATTGGCGCGGCCGCCCGCTGATCGGCTGGGAGGACGAGATCCGCGCCACCACGCGCCAGGACATGCTGGACTTCCACCGCGCCCACTACAGCCCGGCCAATGCGGTGGCGATCATCGCCGGCGATGTGCGCGAGGCCGATGCCCGCCGCTGGTCCGAGGAATTCTACGGCGCCATCCCCGCCGGCCCCGCCGCGCCCCCTATGCGCGGCCGCGGTCCCATGGGCGGCCCGCCCGCCGAAGCCCGCCTGGTCCGCCACGACCCCGATGCGCGCGAGCCCTCCTTCCTGCATGGCTTCGCCGCGCCCTCGCTCACCTGGGGCGCCACGGAACTGGCCTATCCGCTGAGCGTGCTGGGGCATCTGCTGGGCGGGGGCCCGGGTTCGCGGCTGCACACGGCCCTGGTCGAGGCCGGGCTGGCCAGCAGCGGCGGTGCCTCCTACAGCGGCCAGAGCCTCGGTCCGGGCACCTTCTACCTCTTCGCCACGCCGCGCCCGGGCGTGGACCGGGACCGCATCGAGGCGGTCCTCACCGCGGAGGTGCAGCGCCTTCTGGATGCTGGCGCGCGCCAGGAGGAGGTGGACCGCGCCATCCGCCAGCAGACGGCCGGCGCGCTGCTGGCGCTGGACGGGCTGGGTGCGGCGCCGCGCATGATCGGCGGCGCGCTGATCATCGGCGAGAGCCTGGAGGCGGTGGAGTTCTGGCCGCGCCGCCTGGCCGAGGTCACGCTGGCGCAGGTGGACCGCGCGGCGCGCGAGGTGCTGGGCACGCCCGGCGTCAACCTTGCGGGCTGGCTGCTGCCCGGGCACGCCTGAGGGGAATGCGAGAGATGAGCGAAACCATCTTCGGCGTCACCCTGCCGCCGCGCCGCGGCTTCTCGGTGCCCATCCAGGTCCTGACCCATCGCGGCGTGACCGCCTGGCTGGTGGAGGAACGCTCGGTGCCCGTCGTCTCCCTGGCCTGGTCCTGGCCGGGCGGGGCGGCGCATGAGGCCGCGGGGCGCGAGGGCGTGGCGGGGCTCGCCGCGCGCCTGCTGACCGAGGGTGCGGGGGATCTGCGCGCCACCGCCTTCTCGGACGCTCTGCGCGATGCGGGGGTTTCGCTGGATTTCTCGGCGCAGCGCGACGTGTTCCAGGGCGGCTTCCGCGCCCTGGCCGATGCGCTGCCGGAAGCCACGCGGCTGGCGCGGCTGGCCATGGGCGCCCCGCGCCTCGATGCCGATGCGCTGGACCGCGTGCAGGCCCAGGCGGTGGCGGCGGCGCGGCGGCAGCTGGAAAGCCCCGGGACCATCGCCCGCCGCGCCTTCTGGGAGGCCGCCTTCCCCGGCCATCCGGTGGGCCGCATGGCGACACCCGAAAGCCTCGCCGCCGCCACCCGCGACGACATCGCGGCCATCCAGGCCGGCCAGTTGCGGCGCGAGGGCATCATGCTCGCGGCCTCGGGCGCGCTGGACGCGGATGGGCTGCGCGCGCTGATCGAGGCGCTGTTCGACGACCTGCCCGCGGGCGCACCCGATGCGCCGCCCGAACTGCCGCCCATGGCGGGCTTCGGCCGGGTGGATCGCGCCATGCCGGGGCCGCAGGCCAATATGGTCTTCGGCCAGGACGCGCTGCCGCCCTCCGACCCCGGCTGGGAGGCCAGCCAGGTGGTGATGCGCGTGCTGGGCAGCGGCGGCTTCGGCTCGCGGCTGATGGAGCGCGTGCGCGAGCAGCGCGGCCTGACCTATGGCATCGGCGCCGGGCTCGACATCCTGATGGGCCGCGCCGTGATCCAGGGCTTCGTCGCCACCGACAACGCCACGGCCGGCGAGGTCTGGCGCCTGGTGCGCGAGGCCTGGGCCGAGATGGCGGCCGAAGGCCCCACCCAGGACGAGCTTGAGGAGGCGGTGGCCTTCCTGGCCGGCAGCCTGCCGCTGCAATTCACCGACAGCCGGCGCAGCGCCCAGGTGCTACTGGGGCTGCAGCAGGTGGGGCGCAGCCCGGAATGGCTGGCCGGCCGCGCCGCCCGGCTGGCCT
>SKWC01000103.1 GCA_007129145.1 Rubritepida sp. | reverse complement strand
TTCGACCTCTGGCCCTTCGCAGGTTCCCTCGCCTCCCTGCTGCGCCCGGGGCGGCTGGCACTGGCGGAGGTCTATCCGGCCGAGGCGCTGCGCCAGCTGGGCCTGCGCCTGCCCGGCAGCAAGCGCGCCACCGATGCCCGCCGCGCCCTGGCCGGGCCCCTGCGCGCGGCCATGCGCCGGCTGCGCGCCATCCCCACGCCGGAGATGCTGGCCGGCATCGAGACCGGCTTCGGCACCGATGCGGCCGGCGAGGACCGGCTGGACTGCACCCTCGGCGCGCTCAACATGATCGCGGTGATCGAGGGCGCGCGGGCCGACACCATCCCCGACGATCCCTGGGTGCGCCGCTGGGAGGGCTGGGTGCTGGGCCAGGCCGAGCTGCCGCGCCAACCGCCCGCCTTCTGAGCCCGCTTCCCTTCCACGCCGGCCCGCGCCACCTTGCGGCGCATGTACACACCGCCCGCCTTCCGCGAGGACGACCCCGAGATCCTGCGGGCCATCATGTGCGCGCCACGCCTCGCGCTGCTGGCCTGCCAGGGCCCCGACGGCGTGCCCGCGCTGTCGCATCTGCCGCTGCTCTGGGCGCCCGGCGGGGAGCATGGCCGCATCCTGGGGCACCTCGCGCGGGCCAATCCGCATTGGCAGGCGCTGCGCGCCGCGGGCCGCGCCATCGCCGTATTCCAGGGGGTGGAGGGCTATGTCTCGCCCTCGCACTATGCCTCGAAGCGCGAGCATGGCCGCGTGGTGCCTACCTGGAACTATGAGGCGGTGCATGCCGAAGGCCCGGTCGAGGTCATCGAGGACGCCGCCGGCCTGCACGCCCTGGTCAGCGAGCTGACCGACCATCACGAGGCGAGACGCGCCCAGCCCTGGGCGGTGGGCGACGCCCCTGCCCCCTATGTGGCCGGGCAGTTGAAGGGCATTGTGGGGATTGTGCTGACGATCGAGCGCCTCACCGGCAAGCGCAAGCTCTCGCAGAACCGCCCCGCGGCGGACCGCGCGGGGGTGCTGGCCGGCATGGCGCAAGAAAACCCGCCGCTGGCAGAGGCCATGCGCGGGCTGAAGGAGGATAGCTGATGGATCTGCAACTGGCCGGGAAGCGCGTGGTCATCACAGGCGCCTCCAAGGGAATCGGCTTCGCCTGCGCCGAGGCCTTCGCCGCCGAGGGCTGCGACCTGGTGCTGGCGGCACGCGCGCCCGAGGCCGCGGCCGAGGCGCTGCGCGCGCGCCACCAGGTGCGCATTGAGGCCATCGTGGCCGACCTCTCGCTGCCGCAGGAGCGCGTCCGCCTGCACGCCATGGCCGCCGATGCCGACATCCTGGTGAACAATGCCGGCGCCATCCCCTCGGGCGGGATCGACGCCATCAGCTATGAGCGCTGGGTGGAATCCTGGCAGCTCAAGGTCTTCGGCTACATCCATCTCACGCAGATGTACCTCGCCGCCATGCGCGCGCGCCGCGCGGGCGTGATCTGCAACATCATCGGCATGGCCGGCCGCGCCTGGCGGTCGAGCTACATCGCCGGCACGGCGGGCAATGCGGCGCTGATCGCCTTCACCTCGGCGGTGGGCTGGGACGCGCAGCGGGACGGCGTGCGGATCTTCGGCATCAACCCCGCCGCCACCGCGACCGAGCGGATGGAGACCCAGGCCCGCCAGCGCGCCGAGGTGGCGCATGGCGATCCCGAGCGCTGGCGCGAGATGCTGACCGGCCTGCCCTATGAGCGGCCGATCGAGCCGCGCGAGATCGCGGAGATGGCGGTGTTCGGCGTCTCGGCCCGCGCCTCCTACCTGAACGGGACGGTGATCGACATCGACGGCGCGGGCCAGTTCAAGGTCTGAAGCCCGCTGCGCCTCACTCGGCAGCGCGCACAGGCTCGCGCGCAGCCAAGCGGGCCAGCATCTCCAGCATGGCATGGCGGTCCACCGGCTTCGTCAGATGGCTGTCCATGCCCGCAGCTTCACATTCCGCCACCTCCTCGGGCATGGCCGAGGCGGTCACCGCGATCACCGGCATGCGGCGCTCCGGGCCGGGCCGGGCACGCAGGCGCCGGGTCGCCTCCAGCCCGTCCATTCCGGGCATGCGCACATCCATCAGCACGGCGTCGAAGCCTTCCTCATCCAGGGCGTCCAGCACCTCCTGTCCGTCCTTGGCCAGGTGGACTTCATGGCCGGCACCCGTCAGCAGCGCGCGCATCAGCAGGCGGTTCGCAGCGATGTCATCCGCCACCAGCAGGCGCAGCGACCGCCTCGCAACCGGCAGGACCGGCGGATCGGCAGGGGCGGGAAGATCGGCTGGTGGCAGCGGCAGGCACAGGCGGAACAGCGCCCCGCCTTCGGACGGATGGTCCACCTCGACCCGCCCGCCCATGAGCGCCGCCAGCCGAGAAGTGATGGCAAGGCCGAGCCCGGTGCCCGGGTTGTCGGGATCGCCCGCGGGACCGAACTGGGCGAAGTCGCGGAACAGAAGGTCGCGCTGCGCTGCGCTCACGCCGGGCCCGGTATCGCGGACCTCGATGACCAGCCCCGGCGCACCGCGCTGCGGCGCGAGGCCCAGCTCGACCCGGCCTCCCGGCGGGGTGAATTTCACTGCGTTGGAAAGCAGGTTCAGCAGCATCTGGCGCAGCCGGGTCGCATCGCCCAGCACCGCCTCGGGCAGTCCCGGCGCGCGCAACTGCAGAAGCGTGATCTCGCGGCGCGCCGTCTCGGGCCGCATCAGCCCGGCACAGCTGTCCACGAGCGGCCCGAGCGGGACCGGCGCGTGCTCGAGCTCGAGCTTGCCGGCGTCGATCTTGGACAGGTCGAGCAGGCCGTTCACCAGCTCGCGCAGATGCACGCCTGCGTCATGCAGCAGGCGCAGCTGCTCCTGCCCGGCGGAGCCGAGAGACCGGTCCGTCAGCAGGAGCTGCGCGAAGCCCAGGATGGCGTTCAGCGGCGTGCGCAGCTCATGCGACATGCGCGCGAGGAACATGGTTCGCGAGCTGGCCGCGGCCTCCACCTCCTGCATGGCCTGCTTCAGCGCCGTGATGTCGGTGCGGATGCCCACCGTGCCGCCTTCGGGCGTCGGGCGCTCGGTGATCAGGATCCAACGGCCATCGGGCAGCAGGCGTTCGATCGGCATTCCGCCGGAGCGGCGCCAGGCCTTGAGCTCGGCGATCATGGCGTCGGGGTCGCGGCCCTCGAACTGCGGGTACTGGCCGTTCTCGATACCGCCGCGGATCATGTCGTCGAAATAGACGCCCTCGTGGATGTAGTCATTGGCGCGGTTGTACATCTCGCGGTAGCGCTGGTTGCAGATGACCAGCCGGTCATCGGCGTCGAACATCACGAAGCCGTCGCTCATGCTCTCGAGCGCGTTCTCGAGGCGCTGGCGCCAGCGCAGGCGCTCCTCCTCCACCCGGGCGCGCTGGCGCAGGGCGATCAGCAGGGTGATGGCCACCGCCAGCACCAGCACGCCCAGCGCCAGCGTGACCAGGATAGTGCGCTGCCGTTCCTCGGCCCAGCCGGCCATCGCTACGTCGAGGTCGTAGGTGACGTTGATGGCGAGCGCGGGGTAGAGCGTCGGCCGATCGGCGCTGATGACCGCTCGGCCGTCGAAGCGGGAGATGTCGCGCGGCTCCACGCCACTCGGCCGGTCGAGCTGCCGGCCGATCCGGTTTTCGTCATGCGGCACGGAGGCGAGCAGCGTGCCGCTGCGCAACTCGAGCGTGGTACGCAAGCCGCGCGTCTCGCCGCCGGGGGTGAGCAGCCCCGCCAGCACAGGCACCGGCACCTCCGCGACGCCTGTGACGCGACCGAGCCCGGGCAGCGTCATCTCGCGCGCGAAGAACAGCGACCATTCGCCGGTGACCGGGTTGCGCACCGGCCCGCCCAGGATCAGCCCGGCCCCCGGCAGCCCGGCCGCGACAAAGGCGGGACCGAGCGGCAGTGGCAGCGGACGATGCCGCGAGACGGTGAGCGCGGTGGTGAGCGGCCGCCCATCCTGGCTGACCACGAGCACGTCGCGCAGGGCGAGGTTGTGGTTGTTCAACTCCCGCAACAGCCGGTTGGCACGATAGGCGTCGAGCTGCCCGTTCTCGATGAAGGGGTCGAGCACCATGGGCAGGCCGAGCAGCATCGAATCGATCTGCAGCAGGCTGCGGTTCACCGCGGATTCGATGGACAGCGCCACCCGGTCCACCGTCTCCTGGGCGGATTCCAGCGCGGCGGTTCGGTTGCGTTCGGTCAGGAGGACCTGCGCGAGGAGCTGCGCGAAGAGCAGCAGGGCCGCGGCAGCGAGCACCGCCGCGCGGAACAGCCGCCCGCCCACCATGGTCAGTTCGCCTGGGCGCGGAAGCCGTTCGCCTCCGCGAGATAGGTGTTCCAGAGATCGGCGCAGGACGGTCCGCAGCGGCCGATCCAGCGCGGCAGCACCGTCTCGCGCAGCAGGCGCTCGCGCAGGGCGGCATCGCTGGGCGCGACGGGGACGATCCGCATGCGGCCGGGCTGGCCAGGCGCCTGGCAGGGCGGCAGGCCCTGGGCCGCCGGGCCAGCGTTGCATGCCATGCCCTCGCCGGTCTCGCGCTCGGCGCCGGCCCAGATCTCATCCTCGAGCCTGGTCACCGCCTCGCGCAGGGTCCGGCGCACATCCTCGGGCAGAGATGCCCAGGTCGGCCGCGAGGCGCCGAACACCGAAATTCCCCAGGAGATCGCCATGGCGTGCACATGGTTCGTGACCTCATGCAGCCCGATCAGATAGCCCGAGAGCGTACCGGTGATGGCGCATTCGACCACCCCCGTGCGGATGGCGTTCACGATGTCGGCGAAGGCGGTCACCACCGGGACGCCACCCAGCGCCTCGACCAGCTCGGACTGCCCGACCGAGGAGGTGCGGACCTTGCGCCCCGCGAGGTCCGCGAGGCTCGAGAAGGGGCGCACGCAGAACAGCACCTGCGCGGGCAGGGTGTAGACGCCCAGCAGTTCGACATTGTGCCGTTCGGCCAGGACGGCGCGCAGATAGGGCCGCAGCAGCTCCGTGTTGCGCCGCAGCGTCGCGAAATCCGGGTTCAGCGCGGGCAGGTCCACGATGTTGAACTCGGGCTCGTCGCCCGAGGCCGCGCCGAGCAGCGCGTTGCCGAAGCCGACCACGCCCAGGCGCATCAGCGGCAGGATCTCGGGCGCACGCAGGCCGCTGCGGTCGAAGGGCGCGATCTCGGCGGTGATGCGCCCGCCGCTGATCTCCTGGATGCGATTCTCCCAGAAGGGCTGCTCGAAGCGAACATACTGGCTGAGCGAGGCCAGCCCACCCACGACGCGCAGGTGGATGCCCCCTTCCGGGGTCGGCGCCTGCGCGCGCGTGTCACCCGCCATTAGGATCAGGCAGAGGCAGCACATGAGGCGGCGCAGCTGGCGGCAGGCCCATCCGATGTCACACGATAGCATTGGGTGCGATCCCCCGACGCAGACGACCCGAGGTTGGCACATCCAGGCGCGGCTTTCCAGCAACACATATCAATGGTGGTGTCGGCGAAGGGAAACACACGCGCCCGCTTCACCACCGCGCCCCCCTTCGACAGCGGTTGCCACACGCCATAAGCTGCACCCGCCATCACCATGCCAGGGAAGCACGCATGACCATCCGCGAGGGCGCGCTCGGGACCATCCAGCGCCAGATCCAGTGGAACCGCCTGATCGCGGTGGTCGAGGAGCAGGCGCAGACCATGATCCGCACCGCCTTCTCGACGACCGTGCGCGAGGCGGGCGACCTCTCGGCGGGCATCTTCGACCTGGAGGGGCGGATGCTGGCCCAGGCGGTCACCGGCACGCCGGGGCATGTGAACTCCATGGCCGAGAGCGTGGCGCATTTCCTGGCGAAGTTTCCCGCCGCGACCATGCGGCCCGGCGACCACTACATCACCAACGACCCCTGGCTGGCGACCGGCCACCTGCACGACCTGACCGTGGTCAGCCCCGCCTTCCACCGCGGCCGCATCGTGGGTCTGTTCGCCAACACCGCGCACATCATCGACATCGGCGGCCTGGGCATGGGCCCCGAGGGGCGCTCGGTGTTCGAGGAGGGGCTCTACATCCCCATCGTGAAGTGCTTCGAGGCGGGCCGCCCGAACGACACATTCTTCGACTTCATCCGCGCCGGCAGCCGCACCCCGGTGGAGCTGGAGGGCGACATCTACAGCCTGTGCGCCTGCAACGACGCGGGTGCGAAGCGCTTGGTCGCGATGATGGACGAATACGGGATGGAGGGGCTGGACGGCCTCGCGGAATACATCTTCGACGCGAGCCTCAAGGCCACCCAGGCCGCCATCGCCGCCCTGCCCCGCGGCACCTGGCGCGCCGAGATCCGCTCCGACGGCTATGAAGCGCCGGTCACGCTGCAGGCCGCGATGACCCTGCACGAGGACCGGGTGGTGGTGGACTATGCCGGCACATCGGGGCTGTCCACGCGCGGCATCAACGTGCCGCCGGCCTATTGCCGCGCCTATTCCTGCTTCGGCATAAAATGCGTGGTCGCCCCCGAGATCCCCAACAACTGGGCCAGCCTCAAGCCCTTCGAGATGGTGATCCCGGAGGGCTGCATCCTGAACGCGCCGCGCCCCTATCCGGTCAGCGTGCGCCATGTGGTGGGCCAGCTGCTGCCCGATCTGATGATGGGCTGCCTCGCCCAGGCGGTGCCCGACCGCGTGAACGCGGAGGGCAGCTCGGCGCTGTGGAACCCGCCGCTGCGCGGTGGCGCGCAGGTCTCGGGCCAGGCGGCCGAGGTCGAGGATTTCGAGATCATCACCTTCAACTCGGGCGGCACCGGGGCGCGGCCGGGCAAGGATGGGCTCTCGGGCATCGCCTTCCCCTCGGGCGTGCGGACCATGCCGGTCGAGGCGACCGAGAATGTCGCGCCCGTGATCTTCTGGCGCAAGGAACTGCGCCCGGATTCGGCCGGGGCGGGGCGCACCCGCGGCGGCTTCGGGCAGATCATGGAGATCGGCGCGAAGAACGACGCCGAATTCGCGGTGAACGCCATCTTCGACCGCGTGGCCAACCCGCCCAAGGGCCGCTTCGAGGGCGGCAATGGCGCGGCGGGCTGGGTGGGGCTCGATGACCCGAACGGCACGGTGCTGCGCACCAAGGGTTTCCAGACCATCCCGAAGGGCCGCCACCTGCTGCTGAAGCTGCCCGGCGGCGGCGGCTATGGCGACCCGCGCGCGCGCGACCGCGCCCTGGTGGAGCGCGACGTGGCCGACGGGCTGGTCAGCCCGGAGGCGGCGCGGCGCCTGTATGGGCATGATGGGGTTTGAAAACTTCCTGGAGCGCCTGACACGGGTAAGGCGCTATCGAGACCAGCAAGGGCGCGCGCCACACAAGCCGCTCGTCCTTATGCATGCGCTGGCCGGCCTTGGGCGTGGGCGCACTTCCGCTGAGTTTCGGCTGGTCGAGGCGGAGGTCGGACCCATCATCGTCGATTGCTGGAATGACGCGCCAGCAGTGCACGAACCCTTCGTGCGCTTGCTCCACGACGGCATCTGGCAACTGTCGGCACCCGAGGCGGCAATCCTGACCCCAGCCGGCGGCATCAGCGTCGGGAGGTTGCGCAAGCTCGCTGTTCGCGGCGGCTTTCCGGAGGATATCTGCCGGATACTTCTGGAACAGCCTCAACGCATCACCTGGGCTGCTCGAATCCTCGCCTTTGAAGTGGATATGAGCGACCGCACAGGCGATGTGCTGCGCCGTCTAGGGTTGGAAGAACGCTGATCGGCTTGGCTTCGCCTGTTGCATCGTTTCTCATAGCTTTTTGCCACAAGATGAGCAGAGGAAGCACCGACCCATGGACCTGCGCGACACGCTGAGGGGGCGGCTGCGGCTGCCGCTCATCGGCTCCCCCTTGTTCATCGTCTCGGTGCCCGACCTCGTGGTGGCGCAATGCACCTCCGGCGTCATCGGCTCCATGCCCTCGCTGAACGCGCGGCCCATCGAGCAGCTGGACGAATGGCTGCACGAGATCCGCGAGCGGCTGGCCGCGCATGACCGCGCCCACCCCGAGCGGCCCTCGGCGCCCTTCGCCATCAACCTGATCGTACACCGTTCGAACGACCGGCTCGACCAGGACCTCGCGCTGTGCGTGAAGCACAAGGTGCCGTTGATCATCACGAGCCTGGGCGCGCGGCCGGAGGTGAACGAGGCCATCCATTCCCATGGCGGCCATGTGCTGCATGACGTGATCAACCAGGTCTTCGCCCACAAGGCCATCGAGAAGGGCGCGGACGGGCTGGTGCTGGTGGCCGCCGGCGCCGGCGGGCATGCGGGGGCGCAATCGCCCTTCGCCCTGCTGCAGGAGACGCGGGCCTGGTTCCACGGCCCGCTCGCGCTGTCGGGCGCCATCGCGCATGGCCGCAGCATCCTGGCCGCCGAGGCGATGGGCGCCGACTTCGCCTATATGGGCAGCGCCTTCATCGCCACCGAGGAAGCCCGCGCCGTGGATGACTACAAGCGCATGGTCGTGGAAGCGACCGCGGCGGACATCGTCTACACGAACATGATCAGCGGCGTGCATGGCAACTACCTGAAGCCGTCCATGCTGCGCGCGGGGCTCGACCCCGACAATCTCGAGACCGGCGACAAGTCGCAGATGACCTTCGCCTCCGACCGCAAGAAGCGCTGGAAGGACATCTGGGGCGCGGGCCAGTCCGTGGGCGGGGTGCATGAAGTGCTGCCCGCCGCGCGGCTGGTCGACCGCCTTGCCGGGGAATACGCCGCGGCGCGCCAGGCGATGGGCGCGGGCTCCCCACTGGTCAACCCGAACTGGGGCATGCAAAGCTCCGCGTAACCAAGAGTTACCGGAGGAAACATCCATGCGCACCCTTCTGGCCGTGGCCGCCCTGTGCTGGGCGCCGGCGCTTGCCGGCGCGAGTCCTGCCCCGCGCGACTGCCCCGCCGATGTGGGGCCCGGCATATCCTGCTTCGGCGCGCAGGACGCCAACGGCGCCCATGTGCTGATCGCCCGGCCCGCCCAATGGAACGGCGCGCTGGTCGTGCACATCCATGGCGGCCCGCGCCTCGCGGCACCCAGCGCCCGCACCAGCGAGGAGGACCTGGTCCGCTTCGTCGAGACGGTGCGCGAGGGCTATGCCTGGGTCGCCACCAGCCGCCGCCGCGCCGGCTTCGGCGCGAGCCAGGGTGCGGAGGACGCCGACAACGCGCGGCGCCTCTACATCGAGGCCTTCGGCCGGCCGCGCATCACCATCGTGCATGGCCAGTCCTGGGGCGGGGCGGTCGCGGCCATGCTGATCGAGCGCTTCAACGAGCCCGGCCCGGACGGGCGGCGGCCCTATGACGGCGCGCTGCTGACCGCGGGCGTGCTGGCCGGCGGCACCCGCGCCTATGACATGCGGATGGACCTGCGCGCCGTCTTCCAGGCGGTCTGCGGCACCCACCCCGCGCGGGATGAGGCGCAATACCACCTCGGCCTCGGCCTGCCGGCCGGTGCCAGCCTGCCGCGTGCCGAACTGCAGTCGCGCTTCAACGCCTGCACCGGCGCCAACCGCCCCGCCGGCGAGCGCACGCCCGAACAGGCGCGCGCGCTGTCGGACCTCGCGGCCGCCACCGGCATCGCGCCGGGCAACCTGTTCGGCGCGCTGGCCTGGGCCACCTTCCAGTTCCGGACCATCGCCGAGAACGTCACCGACGGCCGGCCCGCCTTCGGCAATGAGGGCGTGCGCTACCGCGGCACCTCGGATGATGAAGGCCTGAACGCCCGCGTGCCGCGCTTCGCCGCCGACCCCGCGGCCGTGGCGCGCCTGGCCGAGGACAGCGACCCCACGGGTCGCATCGCCATCCCGGTGCTGAGCATGCACGCCATCCGCGACCAGGTGGTGTTCGTGGAAAGCCAGCGCGTCTATCGCGACGCCGTGGCCGCCGCCGGCAACGCCGAGCGCCTGGTGCAGGTCTTCGTGGATGAGAGCGCGCATTCCAAGGTCAGCCCGCCGCACTACCCCGCGCTGTTCGAGGCGCTGCGCCGCTGGGTCGAGCAGGGCCAGCGGCCGGAGGTCGCGGCGGTGGCGCAGCTTTGCGAGGAAGCGCGCGCCCGGCACCCCGGCGAGTGCCGCTTCGTCCCCGGCTTTGAGCCGCAGCCCTGGGAGAGCCGG
>SKWC01000472.1 GCA_007129145.1 Rubritepida sp. | reverse complement strand
TGACATGGACCGGCCGCATGGATCATGCGGAACCGGATGCCGCCTGGCAGGCCCTGCTGGAGGGCGACCCTGCGCGCGCAGGGGCGCTGGCGCCGCTGTTCGCGCCCCTCTTCGCGGCCCCGCGCGGCGCGGATGGCTGCATCGTCGTGGGCCGCTTGGCGCAGACGCTGGACGGGCGCATCGCCACCCGCAGCGGCCATTCGCAATGGATCGGCGGGGCGGGTGACATCCGCCACACCCACCGGCTGCGCGCCCTGTGCCACGCCGTGCTGGTGGGTGCGGCCACCGTGCGCGAGGACGACCCCCGCCTGACCACCCGCCAGGTGCCCGGGCCTTCGCCCGTGCGGATCGTGCTGGACGCGAACCGCCGCCTTGGCGCGGATTTCTCCCTGTTCCGCGAAGGCCCCCCCACCCTGCTGGTCACCGCGACCGAGGGTCCTGATCGCCACGGGATCGCCGAGGTTCTGCGCATCCCGCGCGACGCCGCGGGCGGGCTCGACCTGCACGCCCTGCTGCACGCCCTGGCGGCGCGGGGCCTCAGCCGCATCTTCGTGGAGGGCGGCGGGCAGACCGTCTCGCGCTTCCTGGCGGCGGGCTGCCTCGACCGGCTGCATGTGACGGTGGCGCCGATGATCCTGGGCTCGGGCCGCCCCGCCTTCGACCTGCCGGAAGTCGCCCGCGTGGACCAGGGCATGCGCTTCCCCTGGACGGTGCATGACCTCTCGCCCGACGTGCTGTTCGACATCGCGCTGGAGCGCCGCCGGCCATGAACGACGCCCTCGCCCTGTGGCATGTGGCGCCCGGCGTGGCGGAGCTGCGCCCGGCCGAACTCCCCGACGCGCCGCCGCCGGGCAGCAACCTTGTGCGCGCCCTGTGCTCGGGCATCTCGCGCGGGACCGAGCGGCTGGTGCACCACGGCCGCGTGCCCGAGGCGGCCTGGCGCGAGATGCGCGGCCCCATGCAGGAGGGGGATTTCCCCTTCCCGGTGAAATACGGCTACTGCCTCGTGGGCCGGGTCGAGCAGGGGCCGCATGAAGGGCAGCGCGTGTTCTGCCTGCACCCGCACCAGTCGCGCCTCGTGATCCCGGCCTCGCTCTGCGCGCCGATCCCCGATGGCCTGCCCGATGCCCGCGCCGCGCTGGGCGCCAATATGGAAACCGCGCTGAACGCGCTGTGGGACGCCGCCCCCCTGCCGGGCGAACGCGCGCTGGTCATCGGCGCCGGCGTGGTCGGGCTGCTCTGCGCCTTCCTGCTGGCGCGCATCCCCGGTGTGGCGGTGACGGTGGTGGACCGCGACCCGGCCAAGGCCGCCATCGTCGAAGCCCTGGGCGCGCGCTTCGCCCTGCCCGATGACGCGCCCGCCGAGCAGGAGCTGGTGCTGCACGCCACCGCCAGCGAGGCCGGGCTGTGCCTCGCGCTGGATTGCGCGGGCTTCGAGGCGCGCATCATCGAACTCTCCTGGTTCGGCGCCACGCGCCCCGCACTGCCGCTGGGCGCGGCCTTCCACCATCGCCGCCTGCGCATCATCTCGACCCAGGTCGGTTCGGTCAGCCCCGCCATGCGCGGCCGCCGCACCCACGCCGAGCGCATGGCGCTGGCGATGGCGTTGCTGGGCGACGCGCGGCTCGATGCGCTGTGCGGGCCCTTCATCCCCTTCGCGGACCTGCCCGCGCGCATCACCGCGCTGCTCGACCCGCCGCCCGGCGCGCCGCAGCCGCTCTGCCCCATCGTGACCTATTGAGGACGCCGCCATGTTCAGCCTGACCGTCGTGGACCACATCATGATCGCGCACAGCTTCCGCGGCGCCGAATTCGGCCCGGCGCAGCGGCTGCACGGCGCGACCTTCGTGGTGGAGGCCGAGTTCCGCGCGCCGCGCCTGGATGACCTGCACCTGCTGGTGGACATCGGCCTGGCGAAGGACGAACTCCGCCGCGTGCTGTCGCCGCTGGACTACCGCAACCTGGACGAGGAGGCGGTGTTCGCCGGCAAGAACACCACCACCGAATACCTCTGCCTGCATATCCACGGGCTGCTGGCGGCCGCCTGCCGCGAGGGGCGCATGGGGCCGGGCGGGCAGGCGGTGACCGGGCTGAAGGTGCTGCTGCGCGAGAGCCACATCGCCTGGGCCGCCTTTGAGGGTCCGGTGGCGTGAAGCTGGCGCTGCTGGTCCCGGCCCCCTTCAGCGCTGTCTCCGGCGGCTACAACTACGACCGGCGCATCATGGCGGGGCTTGAGGCGCTGGGGCATTCGGTGCGCGTGGTGGAACTCGCGGGCCGGCACCCGCTGCCCGATGCGGCGGCCGAGGCCGCGGCCGCTGCCGCGCTGGAAGGTCTCGCCCCGGATGAGATCCCGGTGGTGGACGGGCTGGGCCTGCCCGCCTTCGCCGCGCATGGCGCGACGCTGGCCGCGCGGCGCGCGGTCGGGCTGATCCACCACCCGGTCTGCCTGGAGAACGCCGCCGACCGGCCGGTGCTGGAACCCATCGAGCGGCGGCTGTTTCCCATCTGCGCGCGGCTCATCGCCACATCGCCGGCCACCGGCCGCAGCCTGCCGGAATTCGGCGCCGCCCCCGCGCGTGTGGCGGTGGTCGAGCCCGGCACCGACGCCGCCCC
>SKWC01000041.1 GCA_007129145.1 Rubritepida sp. | reverse complement strand
CGCAGGCTCATGCCGCGCCCCCCCGCAGCCTCTGCCTGTCGAAGCGGAAGTCCACGTTGCAGAATTCGCAGGTCATGGTGATCGTGCCCTCCTCCGCCATGTGGTCCAGGTCGTCCTCGGGAAAGCCCTCCAGCACCCCCGCGAGGCGCGAGCGGGAACAGCGGCAGCCATAGGCCAGTGCGCGCGGCTGGTCGGATTCCAGCCCCTCCTGGTGGAACAGCCGGTGCAGCAGCCGCTCGGGCGGCAGCGTGTCGTCCAGCATCTCGGCCTCGGTCAGGGTGGTGGCCAGCGCCACGGCCGTGGTCCAGGCATCCTCCTGGGCGGCGCTGTCCATCTCGGGGTCCAGCCCGCCCTCGCCGGCCACGCGCTCCATGATGAAGGCGGTGGCCCGCCAGCCCGCCTCGGTGCGCCCGCAGGCCAGCCGGATGAAGCTGCGCAGCTGCTCGGAGGAGGCGAAATAGTGGCCCGTCATCTCGGTCAGGTCGGCGCCCTCGATGGCGACGATCCCCTGGTAGCGGTCCATCTGCGGGCCCTGGTCGCAGGTGAAGGCCAGGTAGCCCTTGCCCAGCAGGGCCCGCGCCGAGGGCTGGCGACCGTAGAGCGCCAGCTTGTCGGCCTCGACCCGCGCATAGCCGCGCAGCGCCCCCTGGTCGGTGCAATCGGCCAGCAGCATGGAGACCGGCCCATCGCCCTTGGCCTGCAGCGAGAAGGAGCCGCGGTATTTCAGCGCCGAGGCGAGGCCCGCGGTCAGCGCAAGCGCCTCGCCCTGAAGCCGCGTCACCGGCTCGGGGTTGTCATGGCGGGTCAGCAGCGCGTCGGCCAGCGGGCCGAGGCGCACCAGCCGGCCGCGTACCGGCTTGTGCGCCAGGTGAAAGGGCGTGATGCCGCGCGGCACGACGAGGTTGGGTACCGGCGGGCGGTCATGGTCGAGGAAATCGGGGGTCAGGTCGCTCACCGCCCATAGATAGCAGCGCGGGGGCCGGATCACACCCCGGCCCGGCCGTTGGGCCGGGCGCCGCTAAATGACCAGCACCAGGATCTGCACCAGCGCGGCGAGCACCATCGCCAGGATCACATAGGGCGCGAGCTGGTGCGGGTCCGGCAGCTTCAACGCGCTCAGCGCCCTCAGGCGGCCCGCACCGCCGCGCGGCGGCCGCGTGCCGGGCGCGCGATGATGGCGCGCAGCAATTCCTTCAGCGCATGTTCGTCCATCTCCGGGAAGCGGCGCAGCACCTCGGTCTCGTGCTGACGGGCGGCATCCAGGAGGTCCTTCACCAGCGCCTCGCCGCGCGGTGTGGCCTCGATGCGCACCACGCGTCGGTCCTTCGCGTCGGGCAGGCGCTGCACCAGCCCGTCGCGCACCATGCGGTCCAGCAGCTTGGTCATGGTGGGCTGCTGCAGCAGGCAGGCCTCGGCCAAGCCGGTGACCGTCTCCGGCGGGCTGCCCGAGAGGGTGGCCAGCACCCGCCAGACCGGCACTGGCACGCCGGCGCGACGCAGGGTGGTGTGGAACTCGGCCGACAGCACATGCGAGGCACGCGCCATCAGATAGAGCAGGTAATCGTCCACGAAGCGCGACATGGCGCGGTCTTCCCGGGTCAGAGGCATGGGGGTGACGGTGTCCATGGGTGGAAGATGACAACCGCAGTCCGCCGCACGCAATTCCGTGGAAATACGCAGCCCCGCATGGAGCGGGCAAACAAGGGCGTGATCGTTGCTTCGGCAATTGCCCGTAAACTAGGCCAGATCAGCGGCATAGGTGAGGCCGCGGAAAGCGATCGGGCGATATTTTGACTGCGTGATGACACGCCGGCTGTTACGCTTTGTCCCATGGCGACGTCACACCACGGCCCGACCCGCGGCTCCGGCCCCGCCCGCAAGGCGAGGCGGGCATGACGCCAGCGCTCGATGTGGCGCGACTTTCCGTGCGCTTTCCCAATGGGTTACAGGCGGTTGACGGACTCTCCTTCCGCATCGCCCCCGGCGAGACTCTGGCCATCGTGGGCGAGTCGGGCTGCGGGAAATCGGCCACCGCCCTGTCCATCATCGGCCTGCAGCCCGAGGGCACGCAGGTGGGCGGGGGCATCCGGCTCGATGGCCGGGAATTGCTGGGCCTGGACCGCGAATCGCTGCGCAGGCTGCGCGGTGGCGCCATGGCGATGATCTTCCAGGAGCCCATGACCAGCCTGAACCCGGCCTTCCCCGCGGGCGAGCAGGTGGCCGAGGCGCTGCTGGCCCATGAATCGCTGGACCAGGCCACCGCTCGCCGCCGCGCGGTCGAGCTGCTGGAACTGGTGCGCATTCCCGACGCGCCGCGCCGCGCCCGCCAATACCCCCATGAGATGAGCGGCGGCATGCGCCAGCGCGTCATGATCGCCATGGCGCTGGCCTGCCGCCCGCGGCTGCTGATCGCCGATGAGCCCACCACCGCCCTGGACGTGACGGTGCAGGCGCAGATCCTGGCGTTGCTCTCCAGCCTGAAGCGCGAGACCGGCACGGCGGTGCTGCTGATCACCCATGACCTGGGCGTGGTGGCCGACCACGCGCAGCAGGTGGCGGTGATGTATGCGGGCCGCATCGTCGAACAGGCGCCGGCCGAGCGCCTCTTTGCCCGG
>SKWC01000298.1 GCA_007129145.1 Rubritepida sp. | reverse complement strand
TCGCGCCTGGCGGCAGCGATGTGTGCTGACTGGTCATGGTTGCTGAGGACCCCCGGTTCGAGAGCACGCGACCCAGCGGTCGGTGCCCTGTTCCCTGTCGATTGAGCCGACGGGTGGATGACCCCGTCGGTGAGCTCGGATCAGTGTGCCGAAGGGGCAGGCTTTAGCCCTGGTCGGATGCATCCGTTACCACTTTCGGTGTATTTCCGCGATGGTCGTTGCGCTTATCCTTGTGCCGGAGAACCTGGCGATCAAGCTTGTCGATCAATCCATCGATCGCGGCATACATGTCCTCGTGCACGGAGTCAGCGAAGATCTTGCTGCCGTTGACGTGTAAGGTCGCTTCGGCTTTTTGGGCCAGCTTCTCGACGCTCAGGATGACGTGGGCATTGATGACGTGATCGAAGTGCCGAGCGAGGCGCTCGAACTTGGTGTCGACATAGCCCCGCAGCGCATCGGTGACATCGATGTGGTGACCGGTCAAGTTGATTTGCATCTTGTGACTCCTAGTGGTTCAAACGGCCTGTCAATCCAGGCGCCTGCGCTCATTCGAGGGTGGAACCCCCATGGCCTCGCGGTACTTTGCAACGGTTCGCCTCGCGACCTTGATACCTTGACCGGCCAACTCTTCAGCGAGTTTGCTGTCGCTCAGTGGTTTCCTCGCGGACTCGCCCGCGATCATTTTCCGGATCAGGGCCCGAATGGCGGTTGACGAGCACTCGCCGCCGGAGGCGGTATTCACATGCGAGGAGAAGAAAAATTTGAACTCGAAGGTCCCGCGTGGCGTGTGCATGTATTTCTGTGTGGTGACGCGCGAGACAGTCGATTCATGCAGTTCGAGGGCCTCTGCAACGTCGCGCAGCACCATCGGCTTCATGGCCTCTTCGCCGCGATCGAAGAAGTCTTGTTGCATCTCGACGATCTTCGCCCCGACCCGGAGTACCGTGTCATTCCGGCTCGCGAGGCTTTTGATGAACCAACGCGCCTCTTGCAGATGGCTTTTCAGTGTCACGCCATCCGCGCTGTGATCGGCGCGTCGGATGAGCCGCGCATAGTCAGCATTCACCCTGAGTTTGGGCGTGGACTCTAGGTTGAGTTCGACCACCCAGCGTCCCTCGCGTTTGCGCACGAACACGTCTGGAATGACGTATTGCGCGGGTGCGCCAGCGATCAGGCTGCCGGGACGGGGGTTGAGTGTACGGATCAAGGCCAGCGCCTCCGTGATGGCCTCTTCAGGTTCCTTGAGACGACGCATCAAGGCCGCGAGATCACGTTTAGCAAGGAATTCGAAGCCCTCGCGGCAGATCCGCAGGGCCGGATCACGCCCCGGTATTGACGCCGGCAATTGACGCAACTGGATCACCAGGCACTCGGCGAGATGGCGGGCGCCGACACCGGGTGGGTCGAACGACTGGACCCGATGGATCAGGGTTTCGATCTCCTCGGCGTTGACCGCGGGATGGTCGATTGTCTGGAGCAACTCCTCGACGTCGCTGCGCAGGTAACCATCTGGGTCGATGGAGTCGATGACGGCTTGCGCGATCATGTTGTCGCGCTCGCTCAGGCGACAGAGGTTGAGCTGCCAGGCGAGATGATCAAGCAAGGTTTGCGGTCGCGTCTGTTGCGCAAAGGGGTCAAAGTCAGATCCATCGTCACCACCGCGCGAGCTGCCTGGCAGATAGCTGTCGAAGACGTCCGTCCAGAGTGTGTCAACCGGCAATTCATCGGGAATCTCAGTCGACTCGGCACGCACTTCACGGTCGGGCGCCATGTCGCCTGGCTCGTGCTGGATCTCGATGGTCTCGCTTTGGATGGTTCCTGACTCGGGAGCGTCGGTGGCGCTGAACCGGTCGGTCTCGTCCCCTTCCTCAAGCATGAGATTGGTATCGAGCGCCTCTTGGATCTCTTTTTGAAGTTCGAGTGTCGAGAGCTGCAACAGACGAATCGCCTGCTGCAACTGCGGTGTCATCGTCAGGTGTTGACCGAGCCGAAGCTGGATGGATTGCTTCATGGATCGCGGATGCGTTCTCGAGATGGTCGATCGGGTCGCCCTCCCTAAATCCCCTCTAGACTCGCTTCTAGCCGGTGCCTCGTGATGCCGTGTGACGGCAAGGGGCGTTCATCATCTTACACCGATCATCCGAGAAAAAGCAGCCAAGCATCCGCCGAAGCCGCACGGCTCGGTCTGATCCCGTCGCCCAGCCTCGCCCTGCTTGCCGCCAACAGCCCGCGCCGCACCCCGTCCCGCTCCCCGGCGCCATCGTCACCACGGATGCTCGCCCCGGTGCTCGGCGACGCGCCGGTCCTGGTCAAGGCGCAAGCCGCTTCGGTTCGCTGGGTTCGTCGCCAGGCGGACCCCTAGTTCGCAGGCGCCTGGCGGCGATCCGATCGCGCTGTCGCGTCAGGGCAATGACTCAGCGGGTGCGAGACCCACTTGTCACCGCTCCCGTTCGAGCGTGCTCACATGGAGAAATCCGCACCGAGGTAAACATCACGAACCTGCTGATTCGCGAGCAATTGCGCTGGGACTCCAGCCGCGATCACACGTCCGGAACTGATGATATAACCACGGTCGCAGATATCGAGGGTTTCGCGCACATTATGGTCTGTGATGAGCACCCCGATGCCGCGGTCGC
>SKWC01000211.1 GCA_007129145.1 Rubritepida sp. | reverse complement strand
CGCGCCGCGGCGCCCTGCTGCTGCTGCCCGCCGGGCTGGCCGCCTGCGCCGCACCGGCCCCGGTGCTGGAGGGCCCCGCCATCGGCTACAGCTACCTGCTGCCGCTGCGCCTCGACGTGGCCGAGGTGGTCGTGGAGGATTTCACCCCCACGGCCGGCCCGAACGACCTCGGGCGGGAGTTGCGGCCCAGCGCGGCCGAGGCCGTCCGCGTCATGGGCCGGGACCGGCTGTTCGCCTTCGGCCGCGAGAACCGCGCGCGCTTCCGGGTGGTGCGCGCGGAAATCCTGCGCGCCCGCGCAAGCGAACCGCGTGGGCTGTTCGCCCCCGACCCCGGAGAGAGGCTGGACTGCACCCTGGCCTGCCGGCTGGACATCCTCGGGCCGGACGAGCGCCGCCTCGGCTTCGTCGAGGCCCAGGCCGCGCGCAGCCGCACCGCCGAGAGCAGCCCGGCGGCGCGGATGGTGGTGGCCGAGAGCCTGCTGCGGCTGGCCATGTTCGACCTGAACACGGAATTCGAGTTCCAGCTCCGCCGCGCGCTGCGGCCCTTCCTGGTGGAGGCTCCGGCCCAGACGCCGGCGCCGGCGGTGGACCGCGAGGCGCTGCCCGGCGGCTGACCCCGCCTCACAGCAGCCGCGTCACGGCCAGCGTCACCGCGAAGCCGCCCAACACCGGCAGGAACAGCCCGCGCCGCCAGGCGAACAGCGCCATGGCGGCCAGGAAACCGGCCACCCGCGCCGGCCAGGGGATCAGCGCCAGCGAACCGACCGGCGCGGCCACCGCCAGGATCACGAAGGCCGCCAAGGTGGCGATCGCCACGCTGGCCGCCCAGCGCACGAAGGGGTGGTCGGGCCGCAGCCGCCCGGCAACCACCAGCCCCGCCGCGCGCATCGCCGCGCAGGCCAACACCAGCAGCCCGAGGGCGAGGTCATCGGCGGCCAAGCTCGCCCCACAGGAAGGCCAGCGTCCCGCCCACCACGCCCGCGCCCAGCAGCGCCCAGGCGGTGGGCAGCACAAAGGTCAGCGGTGCCGCCACCACGCCCAGCAGCACTGCGCGCCGCACCAGCGGCTGCACCGCGTCGCCGGCCAGGATGACGCCGAAATACAGCGGGTTCACGAACAGCAGCGCGGCCAGCATCCAGATCTCGAGCCGCGGCGCGATGGCATAGCCGAGCATCGTGGCCAGCCCCGCCACCACCCAGGAGGTCAGGCCGAAGCCCAGGAACCAGGACAGCCGCTGCTCCGTCGGCAGGCCCGGCAGCCGGCGCATGGCCATGGCCCAGGGTGTGACCGCGATGAAGGGCAAAGCGAGGAAGCGGCGGCGCCCACCGCCGAGCCAGGGAGCAAGCGCCACCGCCATGGGCAGGAAACGCGCATTGGCGGCCACCGCGCCGGCCACCGCGGGCAGCGCCCCGCCCGGCGCGCCAAGCGCGCCCAGCAGCACCATCTGCCCGGGCATGCCATAGACCAGCAGTGCCGAGGCCAGCGCCCAGCCCCAGCCCAGCCCGGCCGCCTGCACGGCGGCGCCGAAGGCGACGAAGGTGGCGGCCATAGCCAGCGCGGGCACGCCGAGCGCCTCGCGGCAAGCGGTGGCGAACATCATGGCGCGATGGTGGGCCGGCGCCGCCGCCGCGTCCACACCCCCCGGCGGGGGATCAGCCGCCCGGGGCGGGGGGCAGCCGCGCGAGGCGGTTGGCGAGGCTGAGCACCATGTCGCGCATCTCGGGGTCCTCGATGCGCTCGAAGCTCTCCATCAGGGCGCAGTTCTCGCTGTGGCGATGCGCACGGCGCTCCAGCGACTCGGCGGCGCGGGCGGGGCGCTCCTCGCCCAGGCCCTCGATCAGCACCGGCAGGGGCGTGCGCAGCAGCTGCGCCAGCCGCACCAGCCGGCCGATGGACAGCCGGTCCTGGCCGAGTTCGTATTTCTGCACCTGCTGCGCGGTGACACCGAGGCTTTCGGCCGCCTCGCGCCGGGTGATGCCGCGGTAGAGGCGCAGCTGCCAAAGGCGCTGGCCGAGCTCGACATCGGTCGCCTCGGCCCGCCGGGACCCGCCGCCCGGCGCGGCGTGGCGACGGGCACGCTTGGGCCGTGCCGGCAAGGTGAGGTTCCCGCGCGCCGGTTGGGTCGGGCCGGCCTGGTTGGCGGCTTCCTTGTGCAACGGGTCCGACATGGTCTCGATGCCTCCTGGGCGCGCCGGCCCCGATGATCGGGGAGAAGGACGGCGCGGAAACCTCACGTTGACGCGCAATCTCGCGCAGCTGCTCTGGAATTGCAACCCGAACGTGCACTTCCCCGCGCATTGTCGCGTTTTTTATACGGCGCCAACGAATCGGAGCGGATGACGTCAGAGCGGCGGCATTGGAACGCCGATCCCGGCATTCAGCCGCATGCCGGGCTCGCGCGGCCAGCCGCGTTCGTATTGCGGCGGCACCGGCACCCGCGCCGCCTCGCCCAGCGCCAGCGCCGCGCCCAGCACCCAGTAGGGATCGCGCAGGAAGGCGCGGGCCAGCAGCATCATGTCGCATTGGCCCGCGGCCAGGGCGGCCTCGGCCTGGGCGGGCTCGGTGACCAGGCCCACGCCCATCACGGCCACACCCGCGCCGTCGCGCACCGCCGCCGCGCCGGGCAGCTGGAACCCCGGGCCGGCGGG
>SKWC01000341.1 GCA_007129145.1 Rubritepida sp. | reverse complement strand
TGCCGCCATGCGCCTGGCCCGCGACCAGCAGCGGGTTCACGATCACGCCGAAGTCGTTCACCGCGACATAGTTCACGATCCGCACGATGCCGGTGTCGGGATCCACCTCCAGCTCGCAGACGTGGCAGCCATTGGGGTAGGCCTGGGGCGCCTGGTCGAAGACATGCGTGACATCGAGGCTGGAGGGCACCTCGGAAGGCAGGGAGTGGCTTTCGCGCAGCCGCTCGGCCAGTTCCATGATGCCGATGGCGCGGTCGGTGCCGGCGACGACGAACCTGCCCCACTCGAATTCGATGTCGGCCGGCGCGGTCTCCAGCACATGGGCGGCGGCGACGCGCCCCTTCTCGATCACCAGATCGCCCGCCTCCAGGATGGCGGCACCCGAGGCCATGATGGACTTCGACCCGCCGGTGCCGCCGCCGGCCACCAGCTCATCCGAATCGCCCTGCAGCAGGCGGATGCTCTCGTAGGGGATGCCGAGCTTCTGGTGCAGCACCTGGGCGAAGGGCGCCCAGTGGCCCTGCCCGTAGTCCAGCGTGCCGGTGATGATGGTGACGCTGCCGTCCTTCTCGAAGCGGATGCCGCCCTGCTCCTTCATGGGGGGCGCGGTGCATTCCAGGAAGTTGCCGACGCCGATGCCGCGCAGCATGCCGCGCGCCCGGGCCTCGGCGCGGCGGGTCTCGAAGCCCGCCACATCGGCCGCGCGCAGCGCCTCATCCATGATCGCGCTGAACTCGCCCCCGTCATAGACGCTGCCCGAGGGCGATTTGAAGGGCATCTGCTCGGGCCGGATGTGGTTCAGCCGCCGCAGCGTCAGCGCGTCCTTGCCCATGGCGCGGGCGGCTTCCTCGATCAGCCGCTCCATGAAGTAGTTGCCCTCCGGCCGGCCGGCGCCGCGATAGGCCGAGACGGGGGTGGTGTTGGTCAGCAGGCTGAGGGTGCGCACCTCCATCGCCGGCACGGCGTAGTTGGAGACGATGTTCTTCACGAAATTGCCGGTGCCCATCAGCGGTGCCACGGTGCTGAGGTAGGCGCCCATGTTGGCGTAGCTGGTCAGGCGGACGGCCAGCATCCGCCCCTCGGCGTCCAGTGCCAGTTCGGCCAGCGTCTCATGGTCGCGGCCATGCTGGTCGGACTGGAAGGCGCCCGAGCGGTCATCGGTCCATTTCACCGGCCGGCCCAGCAGCTTCGCCGCATGCAGCAGCGGCAAATATTCGGGATAGGCGTTGGCCTTCATGCCGAAGCTGCCGCCCACATTGCCGGTCAGCACGCGGACCTTGTCGCGCGGCAGCTTCAGGATGTCGTCGGCCAGCTGGTTGCGCAGGCCGAACACGCCCTGGCAGCCCACATGCAGGGTGAAGCGGCCGGAATCCGCGTCGAATTCGCCGATGGCGCTGCGCGGCTCCATCGCCGCGACCACGATGCGGCTGTTGCGGATGGACAGCTTCTGCACATGGGCGGCAGCGGCGAAGGCGGCTTCCACCGCGGCACCGTCGCCATAGGCGAAGTCGAGCACGCAATTGCCGGGGATGTCGTCATAGAGAAGCGGCGCCTCCGCGGCGGCCTCGGAGGCCACCGTCACCGCGGGCAGCGTCTCGACATCCAGTATGATGAGTTCGGCCGCGTCGCGCGCCTGGGCGCGGGTCTCGGCCACGACCACCGCCACCGGGTCGCCCACGAAGCGCAGCCGGTCGGTGGCCAGCGCGGGGCGGCGGGTGGTGCGCAGCGGCGTGCCGTCGGCGTTCTTCAGCGGAAGGGCGCAGGTCATGTCGCCATAGTCGGCCAGGTCGGCGGCGGTGATGACGGCGTGCACGCCGGGCGCGGCCTTCGCCTCCGCCACATCCATCCCCTTCAGCACGGCATGGGCATAGGGGCTGCGCAGCACCCAGGCATGCAATTGCCCCGCCAGGGCGATGTCGTCGGTGTAGCGCCCCTGTCCCTGCAGCAGCTTCGGATCCTCGCGGCGCGGCACGGGCTGGCCGATGCCGAACTTCAGGCGCGAAGGGTCGAAGGGGAGGTTGGTGTCCGGCATCGCATCCATCCATGCAGCTTTGGAACGGATGGTAGGCGCGGCGGGGGCTTCCGCAAGTGCGAAGGCGGCGGCAACCTGTCCGGACAAGCCCCGGAGGAACCCAAACTGCCCATGCCTTGGCCAAGCGCATGAATCCGACGCTGCAAGGCATGGCACTGGCCACCGGGGCGGGTCTCGCCTTCGCGCTGCTCAATGTGAACCTGCGCATCCTCGCGACCGAGCTGCCGCCCTTCCAGGTGCAGTTCCTGCGCTATGCCGCGGGGCTGCTGGTGCTGGCGCCATGGCTGTGGCACGCGGGACTCGCGGCCTGCATCTCCAAGGTGCCGGCGCTGCAATTCGGCCGCGGCGCGATCCACACGGCCGGGCTGTTCCTGTGGTTCGCGGCCCTGCCGCACATCCCCTTCGCGGATCTGACCGCCATCGCCTTCACCAGCCCGCTGTTCGTGATGCTGGGCGCGGTGCTGTTCCTGAAGGAGCCGATGTTCTGGCAGCGCTGGGCCGCCACCTTCGCGGGCTTCCTGGGCGTAATCGTGGTGGTGGGACCGCAGCTGACCGGGGCGGGCGGGCATTACGCGCTGCTGATGCTGGGCTCGGCGCCGCTGTTCGCCGCCTCCTTCCT
>SKWC01000085.1 GCA_007129145.1 Rubritepida sp. | reverse complement strand
GGCAGCACGAAATGCCGCTGCAGCCAGCCCAGCATGTTGCGCCGTCCCAGCATGTAGTCATGCGCGCGCAGCCGGCGGTCCAGGAAGCCCAGGAAGGCCGACAGCCCCGAGGTGGTCAGCGCATCCGCGCCCCAGGCCGCCGCGCCGTCGCGCCGCTTGCGCCCGGCGGTGAACAAATGGCGCGAGGCGACCGCTTCATCCGAAGCGAGCGGCACCTCCGAACTGGAATAGCGGCTGTGCGCGACCCATGCGCCCAGCAGCCCGCCCATCACGCCGCCCAGGCCCGGCGCGGCCTCGGGCAGGGCAGCGGGGCTCTGCGCCAGGAACGGGTCCACGACCAGCAGCGCGCCCTCGGCGCCGCCGCGCGCGAAGGAACCGCCGAGCCCGGTCATCCGGTCATGCACAAGCTGGAAGGGGGAGTTGTTCAGCGCCCCGCCATCCACCGCGTCATAGGCATAGACGGCGCCGGGTGGCGCCAGCGCGGGATCGGTCCAGGCCGGCTTGAGCCGCCGCAGCCGCGCCCCCTGCCCGCCCCCGGCGGGCAGCATCACGCCGCGCCATTCGTAATGCGCCGCCGGCCGCTCCAGCCGCACCGGCGGGAAGCCTACCGGAAAGGCCCCGCTGGCGCGGGCATGCAGCGCCAGGCGCTCCCAATCCGCGGGCGCGTCCGGGTCGATGGGGAATTCATCGCCGCGCGCCGCCGCGCCGCGACCGACCACGAAGGCCACATGGTCGGCATGCGACACATATTGCGTCCGCCGCGGCAGCCCCTGCCCGTCGGGGCGCAGCGGCAATTCATGGGGGATGCCGCGCAGATTGGTCTGCGTGACCAGCACGCGGAAGGGCTGCGCCAGCCAGGGGCGCGGCGCGGCCAGGGGCGTGCCCTGCCAGGCCAGGATGCGCTCCATGGCGCGGGCGATGGCCCGGCCGGAAAGCAGGCTGTCCGGCGGCACCCCGGCCGCGGCCAGGCTCTCCACCTCCAGCATGCCGCCGATGTCGAGGTCCTCGACCCACACATCCCACAGCGGGTTGCCGCTGGGCGGCGGGGCGTCGTGGCGCGCATGCGGCAGCACGGCGCCCGAGACGCGGGCCAGCAGCGCGGCACAGACCGCCCCGCCCGAGGCGCCGCCCGCCATCTCAAGCCGCACCGAATGGCGCGGCACGTCCAGCCCGTCGCGCTTGGCCGCCTCCCACACATCCAGCGCTTCGACCAGCGCATCCAGCGCGCCCGCGGTCCAGGCGCCAGCGGAAACCGTGCCGTTCAGCACCAGGCCAAGGCGCAGCGTGTTGGGCGGGGTGGCATCGAACAGCGGCCTCGCCAGGGCCTCGGCGATGGGATCGGGCGCGTCCTGCGGCATGGTGCCCTCCTGCGGTGCTCGGCCCCAGGCTGGTCCGGACGGGCGCGCGGGGTCAATGCCGTGGCGCGGCGGGCATGGCCGCTGGATTCCCGAGGCTTTGGGGCCTAGGTTCCGCCCGCCACCGCACCCCCGAGGGAATCCCCGCCTTGCGCCTGTCCCGTGCCTTCCTGCCCACCCTCAAGGAAACCCCCGCCGAGGCGCAGATCGTCTCGCACCGGCTGATGCTGCGCGCGGGGCTGATCCGCCAGACCTCGGCGGGCATCTACACCTGGCTGCCCGCCGGCCTGCGCGTGCTGCGCCGGGTCGCGCAGATCGTGCGCGAGGAACAGGACCGCGCCGGCGCGCAGGAGGTGCTGATGCCCACCATCCAGCCGGCGGAGCTGTGGCAGCGCTCGGGCCGCTACGACGACTACGGCAAGGAGATGCTGCGCATCCGCGACCGCCATGAGCGCGAGATGCTGTTCGGCCCAACCAATGAGGAGATGATCACCGACGTCTTCGGGGCCTATGCCACCAGCTACCGCGACCTGCCGCGCAACCTGTACCACATCCAGTGGAAGTTCCGCGACGAGCTGCGCCCGCGCTTCGGCGTGATGCGCGGGCGCGAATTCCTGATGAAGGACGCCTATTCCTTCGACCTGACGCAGGAGGGCGCGCAGCACAGCTACCGGCAGATGATGTTCGCCTACATGCGCACCTTCCAGCGCATGGGGCTGCGCGCCCTGCCGATGCGCGCCGACACCGGGCCCATCGGCGGCAATCTCAGCCATGAGTTCATCATCCTGGCCGAGACGGGCGAAAGCACCGTGTTCTACGACGCCGCCGCCGAGGCGATCGACTGGCTGGCCGCCCCCCACGACCCGGACAGCACGGCCGACATGCAGGCCGCCTTCGACCTCGCCACGCGCCACTACGCCGCCACCGAGGAAATGCACGACCCCGCCGCCTGGGCCGCCGTGCCCGAGGAACGCCGCCGCGAGGGGCGCGGCATCGAGGTCGGCCACATCTTCTACTTCGGCACGAAATACTCGGCATCGATGGGGCTGTCCGTCACCGGCCCCCAGGGCGAGGCCATCACCCCCGAGATGGGCAGCTACGGCATCGGCGTCTCGCGCCTGGTGGCTGCGCTGATCGAGGCCAACCACGACGATGCCGGCATCATCTGGCCCGAGGCGGTCGCGCCCTGGCATTGCGCCATCCTGAACCTCAAGCCCGGAGATGCCGCCTGCGACGCGCTGTGCGAGACGCTGCACGCCGCCCTGCCCGATGCCGCGGTGTATGACGACCGGCCCG
>SKWC01000454.1 GCA_007129145.1 Rubritepida sp. | reverse complement strand
TTGCCGCTCAGCCTCTATGCCGCGCTGGGCATGGGCAATGCGGTGATCGGCCTCGGGCTGCTGCTGTTCGCGCGGGATCCGGCCGCGGCGGTGCTGCCGGCACTGCGCCGCGCCCCGCAGGACCCCGCCAGCCGCACCGCCATCGCGGTCTGCCTGCGCCATGAGGAGATGGCGGCCGTGGCGCCGCCACTGGAGGCCCTGATGGACGGGCTGCCCGCGGCGCATTTCGACCTGTGGTTCCTCTCGGACTCCAGCGCGCCCGATGCGGTGGCGGCCGAGGACGCCGCCATCGCCGCCCTGCGCGCCCGCCTGCCCGGCCGGGTGCATCTGCGCCGCCGCGCGAAGAACACCGGCTTCAAGGCCGGGAACGTCATGGAGTTCCTGGACCATGAGGGCCAGGGCTACGACTTCCTGCTGTGCCTCGACGCCGATTCCGTGATGTCGGCCGAGGCGGTGGTGACGCTGGCCGCCAGCATGGAGGCGGCACCGCGCATCGCCATCATCCAGCAGCTCATCGTCGGCCGGCCGGTGGCGGCGGTGTTCCCGCGCCTGTTCCAGTTCGGCATGCGCGCGGGGATGCGCAGCTGGTCGGTCGGCCAGGGCTGGTGGCAGGGGCCCGAGGGCCCCTATTGGGGCCACAACGCGCTGATCCGCATCGCCCCCTTCCGCGAGCACGGGCGGCTCGAACCCCTGCCCGATGGCAGCGCCATCCTCAGCCACGACCAGGTCGAGGCGGTGCGGCTGCACTCGGCCGGCTGGCAGGTATGGTGCCTGCCCGAGGAGCGCGGCAGCCTGGAGGGCAACCCGCCCGCCCTGCCCGAGTTCCTGGCGCGCGACGTGCGCTGGGCGGCGGGGAACATGCAGTATCTGGCGCTGCTGCGGCAGCCGGGCCTCAGCCCCATGGGGCGATGGCAGCTGCTGCAGGCGATCCTGCTGTTCCTCTGCGCGCCGATCTGGGCGGGGTTCTTCGCCCTGGCCGCGATCATCGCCGCGACGGGCGGCTTCGACGGCACCGGCACGGCGGCGCTGCTGGGCTTCTTCCTGCTGTTCTGGGTGATGCAGTTCTCGCCCAAGCTGGCCGGCTACACGCAGGTGCTGCTGCAGCCCGGCCAGGCGGCGCGCTATGGCGGGCGCGGGCGCTTCGCGCGCGGCGCGGGGATGGAGCTGCTGTTCTGGACGGTGCTGCAGGCGCTGCGGGTGGTGCACCACAGCGGCTTCCTGATCGGCCTCGCGATGGGGCGGCGCGGCGCCGGCTGGGGCGCGCAGAACCGGGCCGAGCGCGGCATCGGCTGGTGGGACGCGACCCGGCTGTTCTGGCCGCACACGCTGGTGGGCGTCGCGGCGTTCGCCGCCCTGGCGCTGGCCGCGCCCTGGACCATCCCCTTCGCCCTGCCCTGGGCGGGCGGGCTGCTGCTGGCCATCCCCTTCTGCCGGGCGACCGCGCATCCGGGGCTGGCGCAATGGCTGCGGGCGCGCGGCCTGGCCGCAACGCCCGAGGAAGTTCAGGCCGGGGAGGTTCAGCCCCGCAGCGCGCCGGGGTCGGCCGCGGCATAGACATCGCCGCTGTTGGCCTCGACCGGCAGGGCGATGAGCCATTCGGCCATCGCCGCGGCCGGCACGCCCTCGGGATGGACGAATTCCATGCTCTCGCCGAGGCAGGCGTTGAAATGCGCGAAGCCCAGGCCCGACAGCCGTTCCAGCGCCTCCAGCGCCACGCCGCGCTGGATGGTGGTGAACTCCACGCTGAGTGCGCGCGGCGGGCGCGACAGCCCGGCCAGCACCTCGGCCTCCCAGCCCTCCACGTCGATCTTGATGAAGGCGGGCATGCCGTGCCGCGCGATCAGCGCATCGAGGGTGGTGCGCGGCAGGGTCAGCGTCGCGTCCCATTGCTGCCCCTCCCAGCCCGGCGCGCCGGCGGCGGCGGCGATGAAGGCGTCCGAGGCGGTGGCGACGGTCGGGTTCGCGGTGTTCAGCCGCAGCACCGCCTCGCCCGGGGTGGCGCCCAGCAGCACCTCCTCCAGGGTGAAGCGCGGGTCGCGACCGAACATCAGCCGCAGCGCGCGTGCGAGGCGCGGCTGCGGCTCCACCGCCACCACCCGCGCGCCGAGCCTGAGGAAGCTGGCCGCGCGGTCGCCCACATGGCAGCCGACGTCGAAGGCGAGGTCCCCCGCCGCGAGGAAACGGGCGTGGAAGGCATCGAGCAGCGGGCGGCGTTCGGGCGCGTGGTAGATCCGCAGCGACCGGCCGATGGCGCGGGCGGGGATCACGATGCAAACACCACCGCCGCGCCCGCCGCGAGCGCGGGCGGCACCATCAGCCGCCCGCCCGGCAGCGCCACGGCGCGGTCGCCCATGATGCGCGCGATGGCGGCGTTGCCGTCCGAGGTGCGGATCACCATCCCCGCCATGAAGGGCAGCGAGGGAATGGCGACGCCGGGCAGCACATCGGGCAGCGCCTCGGGCGGGAGGATGGTGACGCGGGTCTCCAGCGCGCCGGGCCAGGGGCCGGCCACGGCGGGCGCGCCGGGGAAGCGCAGCACGAAGCCGCCAGCCGCGCCGGGCTCCAGCGGCAGCCCCGTGAGTTGCGACAGCCGCGCGCCGCTTTCCGCCGGGTCCGCGCTGGTCATGATGAGTTCCAGCAGCGCCTCGGCCT
>SKWC01000092.1 GCA_007129145.1 Rubritepida sp. | reverse complement strand
CTGCCGGCCGAGGCGCCGCCGCTGGAGGCGCTGCACGCGCTGCTCGAGCGCCGGCCCTGGGACGCCGCGACGGCAAAGCTGCTGGAGCCCGTGCTGGTGCGTTTGTGCGCGCGCTGGATCGCGCTGGAGGGCGGGCGCGACGGGCGGCGCGCGGCCGATCCGGTGGCGCATTTCCACCTCTCGAACGGGGCGCGGATCGAGCGGGTGAACTGGCGCGCCGACACCTCCGACAAGGGCATGCGGGAAAGTGCGGGGCTGATGGTGAACTACCTCTACGACCCCGCCTTCATCGAGGACAACCACGAGGCCTATGTGGGCGAGGGCAAGCGCCCGATGGCGGCAGCCGTGCGCCGGCTCCTGAAGTGACGCGGCGGCGTCCCCGGCGCGTCACGCGATCCGTGCTTTCCCTGGCCACGCCTGCAATGGTATGATCCGCAAGCGAAAACCAGGAGGAGCGGCTTGAGCCAGACGCTCAACCTTACGCAGCAACGGCGCCTGCTGAAGATCACATCGCCGCTCGGGGTGGATGTGCTTCTCCTGCGCCGCCTGTCGGTGCGCGAGGCGATCGGCGAGCCCTATGTGATCACCGCGGATGTCCTGTCCTCGCGGCTGGAGCTGCAGGCCTCGGACCTGATCGGCACGCAGATCACCTGCACGGTGGATGTCCGGCATACCGATCCGCGCCATTTCAACGGCGAGGTGCGCAGCTTCACCCGCCTGGGGCCCTATGGCCGCGGCGTCGCCGCCTACCGCATCGAGGCGGTGCCGCGCCTGTGGCAGCTCTCGCGCACCATGGACTGCCGCATCTTCCAGGAGAAATCCATCAAGGACATCGCCGAACTCATCTTCAACGAGAACGGTCTGGATTCGTATCGCTGGGGCAGTTCCGTCAGCACCACGTCGCGGCCCTATTGCGTGCAGTTCAACGAAACCGACCTCGACTTCGTGCAGCGCATCTTCGACGAGACCGGGACCGGCTATTTTTTCGAGCACAGCGAGTCCGGGCACACGCTGGTGCCCTGCGGCGCCAATGCCGACTACCCCCAGGTCCCCGGCGATCCGCAGGTGGTGCGCAGCGACGTGGATGCTGGCTTCGGCACCCTGCATGTCTGGCAGCCCACCACCCGGCTGCGCCCTGGCAAGGTCAAGGCGCAGGACCATGACGACCTGAAGCCGGGCTCGCTGCTCGACAAGCAGGCCGCGACCATCCTGGGCACGCCCGGCGCCAGCGGCTTCGAGATCTATCACTGGCCCGGCGGCCAGCACACGCGCCCCGACGCCAATCCGGCGCAGCTCGGCATGGAGGTGTATGAATCGAGCGCCGACCTCGTGCATGCCGGGGGCAGCGACCCGCGCGTCTTCGCAGGCGGGCGGCTGCGCGTTCTGGCCGGGATAGACGCGACCCAGCCGGTCACCTGGCTGGTGCAGGAGGTCACGCACGAGGCCTATGACGAGACCCACCTCTCGGCCGAGGGCACCGCGGACTACGCGAACAGCCTGGTCCTGATGCCCGCCGACCGGCCCTGGCGCCCGGCCGCGCCGAGGCCCCGGCCCATGCTGGGCGGGCTGCACAGCGCCATCGTCACCGGCCCGCAGGGCGAGGAGATCCACTGCGACGAATATGGCCGCGTGAAGGTGCATTTCCTATGGGACCGCGCCGGACCGCAGGACGACAATTCCTCCTGCTGGGTTCGGGTCGCGCAGGGCTTCGCCGGCGCCTGGGGCGGGTCCTGGATGCTGCCGCGCATCGGCGACGAGGTGCTGGTGGCCTTCGTCAGCGGCGATGCCGACCGGCCACTCATCATCGGCAGCGCCTACAACCACGAGCAGAAGCCCATCTACACCCTGCCCGCGAACAAGACGCAGTCGGGCATCAAGACCCGCTCCTCGAAGGATGCGGGCGCCAGCAACTTCAACGAGCTGCGCTTCGAGGACAAGAAAGGCTCGGAGGAGATCTACGTCCAGGCCGAGAAGAACATGACCCTGCTGGTCAAGAACGACCGCAAGGAGACAGTGCGCCGCCACCGCACGGAAATCGTGGACGGCAAGCACACCGAGACGGTGAAGCTCGACCGCAGCGCCACCATCACCGACGGCAACGAAACCCTGCTGGTCAAGATGGGCGACATGGACACCAAGGTGGACATGGGCAACCAGTCTACCGAAGTGGGCATGGGCAATCAGAGCACCCTGGTGAAGATGGGCAACATCTCGACCAAGGCTTCGCTCGGCAAGATCGAGATGGAGGCGTTGCAATCCATCACGCTTACCTGTGGGCAGAGCAAGATCCACATGACACCCGCCAGCATCGAGATCAGCTCGCTCATGGTGACGGTGAAGGCCGATATCCTGGCCGAAACCAAGGCCCCGTTCGTGAAGGCAACCGCTGATGCCTTCGTGATCGTCAAGGGCGGCATGGTGCTGATCAACTGAGATGAACGCGCCCCGTCCCGACAAGCTGGCCGTGCCGCTCGCGCCGCTGCTGCCCCGCCTCGAACTCGACGCCGCCAAGCAGCAGGTGATCGAGGGCGCCGAGACCGCCTCGGAGGCGGTGCGCCGCCTCGCCGCAGCCGAGCACCTGGCCGAGGCGGCGCGGCTGTGCGCCCATGCCCTGCCCAAGCGCGAGGCGGTGTGGTGGGCCTGCATGTGCGCCCG
>SKWC01000277.1 GCA_007129145.1 Rubritepida sp. | reverse complement strand
GCGACGGAAGGCGCCTTGCCTCGCTGCTGCCCGGCCAGCGGATGGATCTGGTGCGCGCGCGCGCCGAGACGCGGCGGGCGCTGGGCATGGATCTCGACGCCACGCCCGAGGCGGCGGTGGAGGCGCTGATGCGTCTGGCCCGCGCGCTGGAATCGGGTCAGGAGGCGGGCATCGAGGCGGCGCTGGCCGATCCGGTGTTCATGTCCGTTATCCCGCCGGTGCGGGTGCGGCTGTCCGAACCCGGGCCGCGGCCCGAGGCGATGCTGGCGCTGACCGCCGCGGCCGAGGAATTCCGCCGCCGCGGCCGGCTGGGCATGGAGCCTGGCGTGTCGGCCGACGCGCCGCGCTGACGCCGGGTCAGTCGCTCGCCATCACCCGCACATAGCGGCCCGGTGCGGGCTCGATCGCCTTCAGCCCGCCCTCGCCGGGGATGCGCGCCGGAACGCGCGTGTCATCCAGGCCGCTGATCCAGCGCTGCCAGTCCGGCCACCAGCTTCCCGCGAGTTCGGTGGCACCCTCCAGCCAGGCGTCCGGCTCGGCGGGCAGGTTCTCATTCACCCAATGGCTGTACTTGCCTGAGCTCGGCGGGTTCACCACCCCGGCGATATGCCCCGAGGCCGCCAGGACGAAGCGCACCGGCCCGCCATAGACCTGGGTGGCGCGGTATGTGCTCTTCCAGGGGGCGATGTGGTCCTCGCGCGTCGAGATCAGGTAGGAGGGCACCTTGACCTTGCGCAGGTCGATCGGCGTGCCGAGCAGATCGATCCCGCCGGGCTTCACCAGGTCGTTCTGCTGGTACATGCGGCGCAGGTAGAAGCTGTGCATGCGCGCCGGCATGCGCGTGCTGTCGTCGTTCCAGTAGAGCAGGTCGAAGGGGAAGGGGTCCTGCCCCATCAGGTAGTTGTTCACCACGAAGGACCAGATCAGGTCGTTGGCGCGCAGCATGTTGAAGGTGGTCGCCATCTCGCTGCCGTCGAGGAAGCCACGCTTCTCCATGCGGCCTTCCAGCGCGCTGAGCTGTTCCTCGTCGATGAATACGCCGAGTTCCCCGGGCTGCTCGAAATCGGTCAGCGTCACGAAATAGGTAGCGGATTTGATGCGGTTGTCGCGCTTCGCGGCCATGTGGGCGAGGGTGGTGGCCAGCAGCGTGCCGCCCAGGCAGTAGCCGATGGCGTTGACCTGCTTCTCGCCGGTGGCGGCCTCGATGGCGTCGAGCGCGGCCAGCACGCCCTCGCGCATGTAGTCGTCGAAGCCTTTTTCGGTCAGGCGCTCATCGGGGTTCACCCAGGAGGCCACGAAGACGGTGTGGCCCTGTTCCGTCGCCCAGCGGATGAAGCTGTTCGAGGGGCGCAGGTCCAGGATGTAGAACTTGTTGATCCAGGGCGGGAAGATCACCAGCGGGCGCTTCAGCACCGTCTCGGTGGTCGGGTTGTACTGGATTAGCTGCATCAGGTCGTTCTCGAAGACGACCTGGCCCGGGGTGACGGCGATGTTCTCGCCCACGCGGAACTTGCTGTCGTCCGTCATGCGGATGCGCAGCCTTCCCTTGCCGCGCTCCAGGTCGGACAGCAGGTTGGACAGGCCCTTCAGCAGGTTGGCCCCGCCGGTCGAGGCGGTGCGGCGCAGCACCTCGGGGTTGGTCATCACGAAGTTGGACGGGCTCATCGCGTCCACGAACTGGCGCGTGTAGAAATCCACCTTCTGCGCGGTCTTGGGGTCGAGCCCCTCGGCGCTGTTCACCGTGCTGGTGAAGTAGCGCGCGGCCAGCAGGTAGGATTGGCGGACGAAGTCGAACACCTCGTTCTCGCGCCAGGCGTCGTCGCGGAAGCGGCGGTCGCCGCGCGGCTCCTGGATCACGGGGTCGGGTTCGCCGCCCATCATGCGGCGCGCGGTGTTGGACCACAGCGTCATGTAGTCCTGCCAGAAGCCGAACTGCGCCTGCATCAGCCGCGCGGGGTTGGCCATGAGCCGCGCGGTCATCTCCATGAATGCGGCGCTGATGTTGAACGGATCGGCCTTGGCTGGCTCCTCCGCCTGGCGGCGCATGAAGTCGGCCACGATGCGCTGGCTGCGCTCGGCCACCTCCGCCATGGTCCGGCTGACCAGGGCCGGGTCGGGCAGGCGGATATCGTGGGCGTCGTCGTCGCGGTTCTCGGTCATCGGCAATCCATCCCCCGGAGCCAGGGCGTGAAGCTTCACATAGGCCAGTTGCTGCCCTGCGCGCGAGGGGCGAGCGCATGACAGCGGAGGGGAATCACTTGCGTGGACGGCAGCAGGCGCTATCCCTGCCGGAATGAGGCAGGTGGAACAGCCATTGCGGGCGGTGGGGCGGGCGCGGCCCCGCGCGGGGCTGTCGGGCCTGTCGCTGCCGGCCTTGCTCCTGTCGGGCCTGCTGCTGGCCGGCTGCGGCGGGCAGGACACCGGCGTGTCGGCGCTGGTGAACGAGATCACCGGCGTCGCGCTGAACCAGCGCCTGCCCCCACCGGGGCTGGAGCTCCCGCCGCCCTCGCTTGCCTCCGTGCCGCCCATCCCGGAGCGGCCAAACACCGCGACGCGGCTCGCGATCCAGCGCGGCCTCGAGGATGCGCGTGAGGCCGCGGCGACGCCGCTGCCGCCCGGGCGGGAGGATGCGGGGTCCACCGCCCGCGCCGCACCGG
>SKWC01000060.1 GCA_007129145.1 Rubritepida sp. | reverse complement strand
GGCGCGCGGCGGCGGGTCCCGACGCTCCGGATCAGGCGCCGCGCAGGCGCGCTCGGCGTAGTCGCGCGCGACATCGGGGGCGGCGGGCTCGATGCGGAAGGCCCGCGCCGGCGCCGGCAGCGCCAGGCAGGCAAGCAGGGCGAGCCGCCGGCGCATCAGCCGGGCACCGCATAGGCGCTGCCGGCGGTGGCGGCCTGGATCATCGTCTCGAACACCGACACGCCATGGATCGCCTCGTCCACCGGCAGCGGATAGGCGGGACCGCCGGCCACGGCGGCGGCGAAGGCCTCCAGCTCGGCGGCCTCGATGTCGGTGGGCGGGAAGTCGCGCACCCATTCCTCGCCGCCCTGGCGGGCGCGGAAGAACAGCTGCTCATGCCCGCGCAGCTCCAGGATGCCCTCGGTGCCGAACAGCGCGACCCGCCAGAAGCGCGGCGAGGCCGCGAGGCTGGCGAAGGTCACCGTCGCGCCGCTGGTCAGCCGGGCCAGCATGGCGGTGGTGTCGTCGATGGTGGGCAGCACCCGCGCGTGGCTCAGCACTCGCACGTCCTGGAAGCGGCCGGCCAGGTGGATGATCATGTCCACCATGTGGATGCCCATGCCGCCCATCCCGCCCAGCGGGCTCTCGGCGCGGTCGGCGCGCCAGCCGCCGGGCTTGTAGTCGAAGCCGCCGGGGCCGCTGAACTGGCCCTCGACATGCAGCAGCGTGCCCAGCCGGCCGGCCGCCAGCATCGCCTTCATCTCGGCCACGGCGGGCAGGAAGCGGCGGTTGTGGCCCAGCGCCAGCACCACGCCCGCGCGGCCGCAGGCATCCACCGCGGCTTCCGCGCTGGCCTTGGTCAGGGTGAAGGGCTTCTCGACGAAGACATGCTTGCCCACGGCGGCGGCGGCGATCACCTGCTCGGCGTGCTGGGCGTGCGGCGTGGCCAGCGCCACCGCCTGCACATCCGGCCGCGCCAGCACCGCCTCATAGGAATCGAGCAGCGCGATCCCCTTCTCGGCGGCATAGGCGCGCGCCTTGTCGGGGCTGCGCGTGGCGCCGGCGACGAAGCGGATGCCCGCGCCATTCCTCCCCTGCACGCTGTTGACCAGGGTCTGGCCCCAGCGGCCCATTCCGATGATGGCGGCGTTCAGCAAGGCTCAGGCTCCTTTAGGGGGTTTCATCTCGGGCGGCGTCTCAAGCTCTCTGGCCCAGGCATGCATCCGTGTCACGGCCCAGACGCACAGCGCCAGCGCCAGCAGGGCGGCGACGAAGGTGGGCGCGCGCATGCCGAAGATCTCGCCGGTGGCGCCGATCAGCAGCGCGCCCAGTGCGGGGCAGGCGCGCACGATCAGCCCCCAGATCGCCAGCACCCGCCCGCGCATCTTGCTGGGCGAGGCGGACTGGATCAGCGTCTGCGCGGAGATGCCGTGCATCGTGGTGCAGGCGCCGTAGAGCATGCCGCAGACCACCGCGAAGGCGAAATTCGAGGTGGCGACGAAGGCGGCCGAGGTCGCGGCCATCAGCGCGATGCCCACCACGGCGATGCGTGTGTTGCCCTCGAGCCGCCCGCGCGAGGCGACCCACAGCCCACCGACCAGCGCCCCCACCCCGATGGCCGCGGTCAGCAGCGCGAGCCCGCCCGCGCCCTGGCCGAATAGCCGCTCGACATAGGGGGGCAGCACCTCCTGGATGCCGCGCAGCAGGATGGCCGAGACGCCGGCGAAGGCCAGGATCGGGCCGATGCCCGGATGCGCGGCGGCATAGCGCAGCCCCTCCACGCTCTCGGCCAGGATCGAGGCCTCGGGCGCGTGGCCGCGCAGGTGCTCGGGGTCGGGGCGCAGCAGGGGCAGGCTGGCGCAGGCCACGGCATAGGCCAGCGCGTTGGTCAGCAGCACCGGCACCACGCCGCCGAAGGCGATCATCGGCCCGGCGAAGGCGGGGCCGAGGAAGCGCGCCACGTTGAAGGTGAGGCTGTTGCACGCGACCGCCGCCGGCAGGTCCGCGCGCGGGATCAACCCGGGCAGCAGCGCCTGGCGGGCGGGCTGGGCAAAGCTGGCCGCGACGCCGGAGATGAACTCCAGCAGCAGCAGCAGCTCGATGGTGACCATCCCCGCCCAGACCAATGAGGCCAGCACCACCGCCTGCACGCCGATCGCCGCCTGCGCGATCATGGTCAGCGTGACGCGGTTCATCCGGTCCGCGATGGCACCCGCGATGGGGCTGAAGATGGCCGCGGGCGCCAGGTCCGCGAAGGCGACCAAGCCCACCCAGAAGGCCGATCCCGTGAGCTGCCAGGCCAGCCACATCACCGCCACGCGGTGCATCCACAGCCCGGTCCAGGAGGTCAGGCTGGCGCCGAAGAAGATGCGCGCATCCCGGTGGGACAGCGCGCGGTTCAGGGCACCGAAGACGGCCAGGTCAGGGCTCCCGCGGGGCGGCGGGCTGGCTGTTGCGCCGCACGCAGTCCTGCACCAGCTGCTCGAAGCGGAACTCCCGGCCCATGCGGTCCATCGGCGCGCGGAAGGCGGTGCCGCCCGTCGTCTCGCTGCCCAGGCGGGACTGGCGCTCCTCCTCGCGCAGCAGCATCCCGCGGTCCTGGCGGCTCAGCTGGGCCGCGACCTCGGCGCGGCAGGCGGCCACCAGCGCGGGGTTGGTGCCGGGCGCGCCGGGCGGGGGGTCGGACAG
>SKWC01000474.1 GCA_007129145.1 Rubritepida sp. | reverse complement strand
GTGCTGGCGGGCGAGCCACCCCTGCCCGAACTGCCCGAACCCGCCCCCGGCGAGGCCTGGAACATCGTCCTCGCCGGGGTGGGCGGCCAGGGCGTGACGGCGCTGTCCGCCATCCTCGCCATGGCCGCGCATATCGAGGGGCGGCCGGTGCGCACCGTGGATTTCCTCGGCCTCGCGCAGAAGGGCGGCGGCGTCTATGGCCAGCTTCGCATTGGCCGGCCCGGGGATACGGTGGCCAACCCGCGCATCGGCGCCGGCCAGACCGATGCGCTGATCGCCGCCGATGTGGTGGGCGCGCATGGCCGCGTGGTGCGCCCGCTGCTCGGCCCAGGCCGCACGCGGGTGGTGGTGAACGCCGATGTCCCGCCCACCGGCCGCTTCGTGCTGGACCCCGAGACGCGCGAGGACACGGCGGCCATGCTCGCCAGCCTGCGCGCCGTGGCGCGGGAGGTGGTCTCCCTGCCCGGCGCCTCGACGATCGAGCGCGAGTTCGGCGACCTGATCTTCATGAACATCTGGCTGCTCGGCGCCGCCTGGCAGCGCGGGATGATCCCGATCGGGCGCGAGGCGCTGCGCCAGGCGATCACGCTGAACGGCGCCGCGGTGGAGACCAACCTGCTGGCCTTCGAGGCCGGCCGCCGCGCAGCCGAGGAAGCCCCCCGCGCGCCCGAATCCCTGGACAGCCTGATCGCGCGGCGGGTGGCGGACCTCACCGCCTACCAATCCGCCCGCTACGCCCGCGGCTACGCCGGCTTCCTGGAGCGGGTGCGCGCCGCCGAGGCCGCCGCCATCCCCGGCGAGGAGCGGCTGTCGCGCGCGGTGGCGGTGCAGCTGTATCGCCTCATGGCCTACAAGGACGAATACGAGGTGGCGCGGCTGCACACCGACCCCGCCTGGCAGGCCGAGCTGGCGCGGCGCTTCACCGGCACGCGGCGCATCCGGATGCATCTGGCGCCGCCGCTGCTCTCGCGCCCCGGCCCCGATGGGCGGCCGGCGAAGCGCGCATTCGGCGCCTGGATGCTGTCCGCCATGGGGCTGCTGCGGCATGGCAGGCTGCTGCGCGGCACGGCGCTGGACCCCTTCGGCCGCACCGAGGAGCGCCGCATGGAGCGCGCGCTGATCGGCGAATACCGTGCGGGCGTCGAGCGTTGGCTGGAGGGGCTGTCGCCCGCCACCCACGGCCGCGCCTGCGCATGGGCCGAGGCCGCCGCCGGCATCAAGGGCTTCGGCCCGGTAAAGGCGGCCAATGTGGCGGAGACGCGCGCCCGTTGGGCCGAACTCTCGGCATGACGGCGGCCCTGCCGGAATCCGCGCTGGCCCTGCGCGAGACGGCGCTGGATTTCGCCCGCAGCCGCATCGCGCCCGGCGCGCTGGCCTGGGACCGCGACCGCCACCTGCCGCTGGATGTGCTGCGCGAGGCGGCCGCACTCGGCATGGCCGGGCTGAATGTGCGCGAGGCGCATGGCGGGGCCGGGCTGTCGCGGCTGGAGGCGGTGGTGGTGTTCGAGGCGCTGGCCACCGGCTGCCCCAGCATCAGCGCCTTCCTGTCCATCCACAACATGGTGGCCTGGATGCTGGATCGCTGGGGCAGCGACGCCCAGCGCGCCGCCTGGCTGCCAAGGCTGCTCGGCATGGAGGCGGTGGCCAGCTACTGCCTGACCGAGCCCGGCGCGGGCAGCGACGCCGCCGCGCTGTCCACCCGCGCGGCGCGCGACAACCAGGGCTGGGTGCTGGACGGCACCAAGCAGTTCATCAGCGGTGCCGGCGCATCCGACCTCTACCTGACCATGGCGCGCAGCGGCGGGGCGGGGGCGGATGGCATCTCGGCCTTCCTGGTGGCGAAGGACACGCCCGGGCTCAGCTTCGGCGCGAATGAGCGCAAGATGGGCTGGAACGCCCAGCCCACGCGGCAGGTGGTGTTCGAACAGGCGCGCATCCCCGCCGACGCCCTGCTGGGCGAGGAGGGCATGGGCTTCCGCTACGCCATGGCGGGGCTGGATGGCGGGCGGCTGTCCATCGCCGCCTGCAGCCTGGGCGGCGCGCAGGCGGCGCTCGACATCGCGCTGGAGCATGTGAAGCAGCGCCGCGCCTTCGGCCGGGCGGTCGCGGATTTCCAGGCCACGCAGTTCCGCCTGGCCGACATGGCGACCGGGCTGGAGGCCGCGCGCCACCTGCTGTGGTCGGCGGCGGCGAAGCTCGATGCCGGCGCGCCGGACGCCACCGCCGCCTGCGCCATGGCCAAGCGCTTCTGCACCGACACGGGCCATGAGGTGGCCGATGCGGCGCTGCAGCTGCTGGGCGGCTATGGCTACCTCTCGGACTACGGGATCGAGAAGATCGTGCGCGACCTGCGCGTGCACCGAATCCTGGAAGGCACCAACGAGATCATGCGCGTGATCATCGCGCGGCACCTGCTGCGCGGCTGACAATAGGCTTGCGCGTCGCCGGGTTGTTGGCGCAGATTGCAACCATGCGTTGCATCATCGCCGCCCTGATCATGCTCGTCCCGGCGCTGCCCGCCGGCGCGCAGACCGTGCTGGTCATTCCCCAGGGCGAGGCGGTGGTGGTGCCGCCGCGCAGCGCCGGGCCCATCCCGCGCCCGCGCCCGGTCTTCCCGCCCGAGACCACGCCGCGCGCCTTCGGGAAGTTCCAGCCCCCGCCACCCATCG
>SKWC01000478.1 GCA_007129145.1 Rubritepida sp. | reverse complement strand
TGTGTCCCGTTCGCAATGCCGGCCCGGGGGGCGGGGCGCTCCGTGGACGCATATTCCACAGACCGCCAGACGGCGCCAGCCTTCACCCGCAGCACGGCCGCCGGCCCGGGGCGGCCGGGACGGCGGCGCACTGGCCCGAAGACCTCAGCCCGCGCCGCGCAGGGTGGAGATCAGGGCGTCGATGCCCGTCCGCTCGGCGATCCGCCCCATCACGAAGTCGAGCGGCAGGTAATGCTGGTCCACCCACCACAGCCCTGCCGGGATGCCGGCTGCGATCACCAGCACGGCCGCCCCCACCAGGCTCCGCCGCAGCAGGATCTCCCGCCGCGTGCGGAAATAGGGGACCGCACCGAACGGCACCATGCCCAGCCGCGACGACACCTCGGACGGCCGCAGCACCGCCCGGTTCATCACGATCAGCAGCATCACCACGCCGAAGCCCAGCGCCACCCCGCCGCCGGCGCCGGCCATGGCGATCGCCCGGCGATTCGGCTTGGCCGGCAGTTCCGGCGCCACCGCCTGTTCCAGCACGGTGATGCGGTGCCCCCGCGACTGCGCCTCGATCCGCTCGCCGACCCGGGCCTGCGCGCGGCGCGCCACGGCCTGGTTGTACTGCTGCTGGGTGTTCTCAAAATCGCGCTCCAGCCCCTCGAGCGTGACCTCAATCTCGGGCGTGGCCTCGATCGAGACGGCCAGCGCCTCCAGCTCACGCTCGATCATCGATTTCTGCGAGGCCAGGAACTCCATCTGCGCGTCGATGTCGGTAAGCTGCAGGTCCAGCGCGCTCATCCCCGTCATCGTGTCGGGCGAGGCGCCGATCTGCGCCGCCACGACCTCTTCCAGCGCCTTGATCTGCGCCTCCATGGACCGCAGGCGCGGGTTCTCGGGGGCAAAGACCACCAGCGCCCGCGCCATCTCGGTGCGCAGTTCCTGCAACTGCCGCTGCTCGGAGGTCAGGCCCTCGCCCGCCCCCTCGATCCGGCCGGTGCGCTCGAACACGGTGATCAGCCGCTCGCGCCGGTCGCGCAGGCTGGCCAGTTCGCGCTCGACCTGCGCCGCGCGCTCCTGCAGCGTCGCCTGACGGGCGCGGCGATAGGCCATGCTGTCGGGCAGGGCGCTGCGGTTCTCCTGCTTGAACTGCAGGATGCGTTCGGTCTGCGACTGCATCTCCTCTTCCAGCCGGGCGAGTTCCTCGTCGAAGAAGGCGAGCGTCTGGGTCACCACGGCGGTGCGCAGCGCCACGTTCTCGCGCAGGATCTGGGTCACCAGGGCGTTGGTCACATCGGCCGCCAGATCGGACTGCTCGGAATCAAAGGCCACCCGCACCACCGCCGCCCCGTCGTGGTGGCCGGGCAGGCCCATGCTGATGCGCCGGCGCATGTCGGCCACGATGGCATCCGGGCTCATGTTCGGCTGGTCGGCGTGCAGGCCGAAGCGACGTGACATCTCCAGCATGTTGGTGCGGGTCAGCAGCCGTTGCTGGATGACCTGCAGAACCTCGGCCGAACCCGCGCGCATGGTCGAGGCCGCAAGCTCCTGCGGCATCTGCGGCGATTCAACCAGCAGCCGCGCCTCGGCCACATAGCGGGCGGGAAGTGCAAAGGCGAGCCAAGCCCCCGCCACCGCCACCGGCAGCGCCACCAGCAGGAAGATGTGCAGCCGTCGCAGGAACAGCTTGAACAGGAAGCGGAAATCAATGGTCATCGGTGGTTCCTTCCGCATCTGCCGGCGCCGCAGGCGCGCCCGGGTCGTCTGCAGCCCCGTCCGCTGCAGACCCGTCCGCCGCCACCACGCCGTCGGGCGTGGCGCCGAAATACACCCCGTCGTTTATGACATGCTGCACGGTAAAGCGCGTCACGATCGCCTGATCGCGGGTGTAGGCATAGACCAGCGCAAGGTCGCACAGCTGGTTGATCAGCCGCGGCACCCCCTGCGTCGCGGCGTGGACCAGCTTCACCGCGTCGTCGCGAAACAGTCTGTCGCGGGCCCCGGCCACCGTCAGCCGATGGTCGATGTAGGCGCGCACCGCCGCCACATCCATCGCCGGCAGGTGGAAGTTCGCCGCCACCCGCTGGGCGAACTGCGCCATGTCGGGCCGCCGGACGGTGGCACGCAGCTCCGGCTGGCCGACCAGGATGATCTGCAGCAGCTCGTCGCGGTTGGAATTGATGTTGGTGAACATGCGCAGTTCTTCCAGCGTCTCGCGGTCGAGGTTCTGCGCCTCGTCGAAGATCAGCAGCACGCGGCGTCCGGCGGCATACTGGTCGATCACATGGCGCTGGAATGCGGCGAACAGCTCCACATAGTCCGCCGCGGGCGGGGTCGGCTGTCCCAGCGCCATCAGCACCCAGCGCAGCAGTTCGCCGCGCGAGCCGTGGGCGTTGGCGATCAGCCCCACCGCCACGCCGGGGCCGAGATTGCGCATCAGGTGGTGGATCAGCGTCGTCTTTCCGGCGCCCACGTCGCCGGTGATCAGCGTGATCGGCGCGCGGGTCAGGATGCCGTATTCCAGAATGGCATAGGCACGGCTGTGCGCCCGCGACCAGAACAGAAAGCCCGGATCCGGCACCAGCGAGAACGGCCGCGCCGTCAGCCCGAAATGCTCCAGATACAGGTCGGGCGCGGCCGCCCCGGTCAGCACGGACGCCGTTGCCCCCGCCGCCGTCGCCTCGCC
>SKWC01000480.1 GCA_007129145.1 Rubritepida sp. | reverse complement strand
GGCGCGCGCCACGGCGCCGCGCCCGCCCCCGGTGCCGGCGCTGTCCAACGGGGCCGAGCGCGCGCGGATCATCGCCGGACCGAACCCCGCAGGTCGCGGCCTTGCGGCCTATCGCGCCCATCCCGTGCCGCTGGCCGCGCGCCACCTGATGCCGCGGCGGCGCTGATGGTGTGCCTGTCTTGTCGCGCAAGGGGTGCGATGCGATGGTGCGGGCCGCATCGCAACACTCCCGTTCCAAACCCCGCGGAGCCCACCGCGGGGGCAGGTTGAGCAGAAGGCACAAAAGACATGGCCAAGATCAAGGTGAAGACGCCCGTCGTCGAACTCGACGGCGACGAGATGACGCGCATCATCTGGGGGTTCATCAAGGATCGCCTGATCCTGCCCTACCTCGACATTGACCTGAAATACTATGACCTCGGCATCGAATACCGGGACCAGACCGATGACCAGGTGACGGTGGATGCGGCCAACGCGATCAAGCAGTATGGCGTGGGCGTCAAGTGCGCGACCATTACCCCCGACGAGGCGCGCGTGGCCGAGTTCGGACTGAAGCGCATGTACCGCAGCCCCAACGGCACCATCCGCAACATCCTGGACGGCACGATCTTCCGCGAGCCCATCATCTGCAAGAACGTGCCGCGGCTGGTGCCGCACTGGTCGAAGCCCATCGTGGTGGGCCGCCACGCCTATGGCGACATCTACCGCGCCGCCGAGATGAAGGTGCCCGGCCCCGGCAAGGTGACGCTGCATTACCAGCCGGCCGATGGCTCGGCACCCACCGTCCTCGATGTCTTCGACTTCAAGGGCAAGGGTGTCACGATGGGGATGCACAACACCAACGCCTCGATCGAGGGCTTCGCCCGCGCCTGCTTCAACTATGGCCTGGCGCGCGGCTATCCGGTGTACCTGTCCACCAAGAACACCATCATCAAAGCCTATGACGGCGAGTTCAAGGACATCTTCGAGGCCGTCTTCAACGCGGAGTTCAAGTCCCGCTTCGATGCCGCCGGCCTGACCTATGAGCATCGCCTGATCGACGACATGGTGGCCTGCGCGCTGAAGTGGGAAGGCGGCTACATCTGGGCCTGCAAGAACTACGATGGCGACGTGCAGTCCGACACGGTGGCGCAGGGCTACGGCAGCCTCGGCCTGATGACCTCGGTGCTGCTGAGCCCCGACGGCAACACCGTTGAGAGCGAGGCCGCGCACGGCACGGTGACCCGCCACTACCGGGAGCACCAGAAGGGCCGGCAGACCAGCACCAACCCGATCGCCTCGATCTTCGCCTGGACGCGCGGCCTGATCTACCGCGGCAAGTTCGACGGCACCCCCGATGTGACCGCCTTCGCGGAGACGCTGGAGAAGGTGTGCATCGAGACGGTGGAGGCCGGGCACATGACCAAGGACCTCGCCATCCTGATCGGCAAGGACCAGCCCTGGATGAACACCCAGGACTTCCTGGCCAAGCTCGACGAGAACCTGAAGAAGGCGATGGCCTGAACCACCATTCCCGGCGAGACTGACGGGGGGAGGGCGCCGCAGGGCCCCTCCCCCTTCGTCTTTCCAGGAGGGCTCGGCCCCATGCATGTGGACTGCTACCTCACGCTCAACTCGCCCTGGACCTACCTGGGTTCGGCGCGGATCGAGGCGATCTGCGCCGCGCATGGGGCGACGATCCGGCCCTGGCCGGTGGATTTCGGGCTGATCTTCGCGGAATCGGGCGGGGTGCCGCTGCCCCGGCGCTCGGCCCAGCGGCGCGCCTACCGGATGCAGGAGCTGGCGCGCTGGCGCGACCAGCTGGGCGTGCCGCTGATCCTGGAGCCGCCGCATTTCCCCTTCGCCGAGCCCGCCATCGCCCAGGCGGTGATCGCGCTGCGCGAGACGCAGGGCGATGCGCCGGCATTGGCGCTGGCGCACCGCATCCTGCGCGCGGTCTGGGCCGAGGGCGAGAATCCGGCCGATCCCGCGACCTTCGCGCGCCTTGCCGCCGATACCGGCCAGGACGGGCCGGCGCTTCTGGCCCTGGGGGCGGAGCCGCGCTGGGCGGCGATGCGCGAGGCCGACAGCCGGGCGGCGCTGGCGCGCGGCGTGTTCGGCGCGCCGAGCTATGTGATCGGCGAGGAGATCTTCTGGGGCCAGGACCGGCTGGACTTCGTGCAGCGGCGGCTGGCGCAGGGCTAATTTCGCGGGTTGCGCTGATCGCACCGTGGAGGCCAGAGTTTCCCACCAGGAGAGACGACAATGCGGGCGTGGTTCGTAGCGCCACGCCCAGGAGGCCACATCATGATGCCGCCGTTCCTCATCCTGGGCGCTTTGCTCGCCCTCATGCTTCCTGCGACCGGGCTGGGTCAGGCCGCGCCCAAGGAGGCAGCACCCGTCGCCGCGACACCGGCCCTCCCATCGGCCGAGGAGGCGCCCACTGCGCAGGCACAGCCTCCCGCAACGCCCGATGCGCCACCCGTCGTGCCGCCGGGTCCGACCGCCGACGCGCCACCGCCCCTGCCGCCGCGTGACCAACCACCTCCGCTGCCCCCGCGCGAGGCTCCGCTGCCCTTCTTCGTCGAACGCGCCGGCCAGCCCGAGGGCCCGCTGGCGCTGGAGGAAGTGCAGACACGCTTGCGCGACGGCCGCATGACGCGCGACACGCTCGTCTGGCAGCGCGGGATGCCCGCCTGG
>SKWC01000302.1 GCA_007129145.1 Rubritepida sp. | reverse complement strand
TGACCGGCGGCTCGACGCTGCTCCTGGCGCTGTGGCCGGGGCTGGTGCCGCTGGCGCTGGCGCGGGTGCTGCAGGGGGTGGGCATGGGCTGCGTGTCCAACGCGGCCGGCGCCTGGGCGGCGGAACTGGCCACGCGCGACGGGCAGGACACGGACGCCGCCAGCCGGACCGGCGCGGCCATGGTCACGGCCGGCACGGCGGGGGCATTCGGCGCGGGCTCATTGCTGACGCTGCTGAACCTCCTGGTGCTGCCCGAGGCGCGGCCGCCGCTGGTGTTCTGGGGGCATCTGGTCCTGGTGGCCCTCACGCTGGCCGCCGTGGCGGCCCTTCCCGAGACCTGGGGCCGGCGCCCGGGGCGCTGGCTGCGCTGGCCCGCCTTCCCGCGCGGCGGTCGGCTGGGTGCTGCGGTGATGCTGCCGGCCTGGGGCACCACGGGCGTGATGCTCACCGCCATGCCCGCCGCGCTGGCCGTGGCCGGCCAGCCCATGCTCGGCCCCTGGGCGGTGGCCTTCATGATCCTGGTGGGAACGGCCAGCCAGCGGCTGATCCATGGGCTGGCGCCGTCGCGCGGGCTGCGCCTTGGATTGCCGGTTCTGGCGCTGGGTTGCGCTGCGGCCATGGCCGGCACGCTCATGGCCTCGGTGCCGCTGCTGCTGCTGGGCGGGGCGGGCATCGGCGTCGCCGCCTATGGGCTGCTCTACCAGGGCGGGCTGGCGCTGGCGCTGGCGGCCGCCCCACAGGAACGCCCGCGCGCCGCGGCGGGCTTCTTCGTCGTCGCCCATGCCGGATTCTCGCTGGTGCCGCTGGCCACCGGTGTGGCCGCCGATGCCTGGGGCGCGGCCCCCGCCCTGGGGCTGTTCTGGGCGGCCGTGGCCGGTGCCTGCCTGGTCCTGTGGCTGCTGCTGGCCCGCCGCCCGTGATCCATGAACCGCGCCCGGGTTGCGCCCCCCGGCCATGGCTTCTTGAATGCGGCCCGCGCAAACGGAGAATCCCCCGCCGATGGCCCAAACCCTCTCGCTCGGCATCGACATCGGCGGCACCTTCACCGACCTCGTCGCCTTCGACCCGGGCAGCGGCAGGGCGCATCTGTGGAAGGAAAGCACCACCCCCGACGACCCCGCGCGCGGGGTCATGGCCGGCATCCGCCATCTGCTGGGCGCGCATGGCATCGCTCCCGCCTCCATCGGCCGGGTGGTGCACGCCACCACCCTGTTCACCAACGCGCTGATCGAGCGCAAGGGCGCGCGCACCGGGCTGATCACCACCCAGGGCTTCGGCGATGTGCTGGAGATCGGGCGCGAGCGGAAATACGAGCTCTACGACATCTTCATCGCGATGCCGCGCCCGCTGGTGCCCCGCCCCTGGCGCCGCGAGGTTCCCGAGCGCATCGGCCCCGATGGCGCGGTGCTCACGCCGCTCGATGTCGCCGCCTGCGTCGCGCAGGCCGAGGCGCTGGTGGCCGCGGGGGTCGAGAGCCTCGCCATCGCCTTCCTGCACAGCTACGCCAACCCCGCGCATGAACGCGCCGCCGCCGAGGCCATCGCCGCGCGCTTCCCCAGGCTCTCCATCTCGCTGTCGAGCGAGATCGCGCCTGAGATCCGCGAATACCCGCGCGCCAGCTCCACCGTCGCCAACGCCTATGTGCGCCCCATCGCGGAGGTCTATCTGGACCGGCTGGAGGCCGAGATCGCGGCCGCGGGCATCCCCGGCTCGCTGCATCTGATGCTGTCCAACGGGGGCCTGACGCATGTGGCCGAGGCGCGGCGCGCGCCGGTGCAGCTGCTGGAATCCGGCCCCGCCGCGGGGGCGCTGGCCGGCGCCTGGTTCGGCCGTCAGGCCGGGATCGAGCGCGTGCTGGCCTTCGACATGGGCGGCACCACCGCGAAGCTCGCGCTGGTGGACGATGGCACGCCGCTGCTGGCCTGGGGGTTCGAGGCGGCGCGGGAGCGGCGCTTCCTGCGCGGCTCCGGCCTGCCCATCCAGATCGCTACCGTGGAACTGATCGAGATCGGCGCGGGCGGTGGCTCCATCGCGCGGCGCGGCGAATTGGGCACGCTGAATGTCGGCCCCGACAGCGCGGGCGCCGCACCCGGCCCCGCCTGCTATGGCCGCGGCGGCACCGCGCCGACGGTGACCGACGCGGATCTCGCACTCGGTTGCCTGAACGCGGATTTCTTCCTGGGCGGGGCGATGCGCATCGAGACGGCGGCGGCCGAGGCGGCGCTGGCGCGGCTGGCCGGGGCGCTGGAGGTCACGCCCGGCCGTGCCGCCGCGGGCATCCAGGACCTGGTGAACGAGACCATGGCCGGCGCGGCGCGGGTGGCCATCGCCGAGCGCGGGCGGGTGCCGCATGAATACGCGCTGATGGCGACCGGCGGTGCCGCGCCGGTGCATGCCTGGGGGGTGGCGCGCAAGCTCGGCATCCGGCGCGTGGTCTGCCCGCCCGGGGCGGGGGTGGGCAGCACCATCGGCATGCTGATGGCGGAAGCCCGGGTGGACCGCGTGGCCTCCTGGAACACGCCGCTGGCCGGCGCCGACATGCCCGCGATGGACGCCGTCTTCGCCCGGCTGGAGGCCGAGGCCGTGCCGGTGGTGGCCGGCACGGGCGCGGATCTGTCGCGCCGCCGCTCCGGGCGGCTGGCCGACATGCGCTACATCGGCCAGGGCAGCGAGATCACG
>SKWC01000028.1 GCA_007129145.1 Rubritepida sp. | reverse complement strand
GGCGCGACCGAGAATTTGCTGATGGCCGCCACCCTCGCCAAGGGCGAGACCGAGCTGCTGAACGCGGCGCGCGAGCCCGAGATCACCGACCTCGCCATGTGCCTGATGCGCATGGGCGCGCGCATCGAGGGCATCGGCACCGACCGGCTGCGCATCGAGGGGGGTGCCGCGCTGCTTCCCGCGACCCACCCGATCCTGCCCGACCGGATCGAGGCCGGCACCTATGCCTGTGCCGCGGCCATCACCGGCGGCACGCTGCACCTGGAGGGCGCGCGGCTGGAGCATCTGGGCGCCGTGGCGCGCGTCCTGCGCGAGGCGGGGGTGGATGTGGCCGAGACCAATACGGGCCTCAGCGTCTCGCGCCTCAACGGCCTGCGCGGCGCCGATGTGATGACCGAGCCCTTCCCCGGCTTCGCCACCGACATGCAGGCGCAGTTCATGGCGCTGATGTGCGTGGCCGAGGGTGCCTCCATGATCACCGAGACCATCTTCGAGAACCGCTTCATGCATGTGCCCGAACTCATGCGCATGGGCGCGCGCATCAACTACCACGGCGCCTCGGCCATCGTGCGCGGCGTGCCCCGGCTGTCGGGCGCGCCGGTGATGGCGACCGACCTGCGCGCCTCCGTGTCGCTGGTGCTGGCCGGCCTCGCCGCCGAGGGCGAAACCATCGTGAACCGCGTGTATCACCTGGACCGCGGCTATGAGCGGGTGGAAGCCAAGCTCGCCGCCGTGGGTGCCGAGATCGAGAGGCTGCCCGGCTGATGGACCTTCCCCTGCCGCTGCGTGAGGCCGAGAGCACCACCGGCCTGATCCTGGCCCTGCCCAAGGGGCGCATCCTGAAGGAACTCGGGCCGCTGCTGGCGCGCGCGGGCATCCACCCCGCGCCCGACCTGATGGACGAGGACAGCCGCCGCCTGCGCTTCCCCACCAATGACCCGGCGCTGGATGTGGTGCGGGTGCGGCCCTTCGACGTGGCCACCTTCGTGGCGCATGGCGCGGCGCATATCGGCGTGTGCGGCGCCGATGTGCTGATGGAATACGACACCGACCAGATCTACGCGCCGCTCGACCTGGGCATCGGGCGCTGCCGCATCTCGGTGGCGGGGCAGGCGGGGCTGGCGGAGGAGGATTCTTCGCGCTGGTCGCGCATCCGGGTGGCGACGAAATACCCCAACACCGCGCGCCGCCACTTCGCCGGCCAGGGCATCCAGGCCGAGGTGGTGCATCTGAACGGGGCGATGGAACTGGCGCCCTCGCTCGGCCTGTCGCGCGTGATCGTGGACCTGGTGCAGACCGGCTCCACCCTGAAGGCGAATGGCTTGGTCGAGACCGAGGTGATCGCGCATGTCACCTCGCGCCTCATCGTGAACCGCACCGCGCTCAAGACGCGCCCGGAGGAGGTGGCGGCGATGATCGCGCGCTTCCGCGCCGCGCTGGAGGCGGCATGAGGCGGCTGGACACGCGCGCGCCGGATTTCGAGGCCGGCTTCACCGCCATACTGGAGGATGGGCGCGACACCACCACGCGGGTGGATGCGGCGGTCTCGGCCATCATCGCGGCCGTGCGGGCCGAGGGCGATGCCGCGCTGCTGCGCTACACCGCGCGCTGGGACGGCTGGGCGCCCGGCACCGCCGATGACCTGCGCGTGACCGAGGCCGAGGTGGATGCGGCCGTGGCCAGCATCCCCGCCGGACTGATGCAGGCGCTGGATGTCGCCGCCGCGCGCATCGAGGCATTCCACCGCGCTCAGCTTCCGGCCGACCTGGACATGCCCGGCGCGGATGGCGTGGCGGTGGGCATGCGCTGGGGGCCGCTGGATGCGGTCGGCATCTATGTGCCGGGCGGCAAGGCGGCCTACCCGTCCTCGGTGCTGATGAACGCGCTGCCCGCGCGCGTGGCGGGGGTCGGGCGCATCGCCATGGCGGTGCCGACGACCGAGGGCGTGCTGAACCCCCTGGTGCTGGCGGCCGCGCGCCGCGCCGGCGTGACCGAGATCTGGCGCGTGGGCGGCGCGCAGGCGGTGGCCGCACTCGCCTGGGGCACGGAATCCATCGCGCCGGTGGACCGCATCGTGGGGCCGGGCAACGCCTATGTGGCCGAGGCCAAGCGCCAGGTCTTCGGCCGGGTCGGCATCGATTCCATCGCCGGCCCGTCGGAGGTCGTGGTGCTGGCCGATGCGGACAACAACCCCGACCATGTGGCGCTCGACCTGCTGGCCCAGGCCGAGCATGACGAGGCCGCGCAATCCATTCTGATCACCGATGACGCGGCCCTGGCCGAGGCGGTGGCCGAGGCGGTGGCCCGCGAACTGCGCAGCCTGCCGCGCGCGGGCATCGCGGGCGAATCCTGGCGCGCGCATGGCGCGGTGATCCTGGCGCGCGACATGGAGGAGGCGGCGGCGCTGACCAACCGCCTCGCACCCGAGCATCTGCAGATCATGGTTCGCGAGCCCCGCGCGCTCTTCCAAAAAATCCGCCACGCGGGGGCGGCCTTCCTGGGCCGCCACACGCCCGAGGCCATCGGCGACTATGTGGCCGGGCCCAACCATGTGCTGCCCACCGGCCGCACCAGCCGCTTCGCCTCCGGCCTGTCGGTGTTCGACTTCCTCAAGCGCACCACCTGGGTGGAGTGCAGCGCGGCGGGGCTGGCCGCCATCGGCCCCGCGGCGGTGGCGCTG
>SKWC01000387.1 GCA_007129145.1 Rubritepida sp. | reverse complement strand
CGCCCCTCCTTGCCGGGCGCGGTCAGCGCCGCCACCACCTGATGCGCCAGCCGGATGAAGTATTCCGAGGGTGCCAGGGCGCGCGCGCCGCCCTCGCTGGCCTGGGCCTCGGGGTCGTGGTCATAGATCAGGATCAGGTCGAGGTCCGAGGCCGGCAGCATCTCGCGCCCGCCCAGCTTGCCCACCGCCAGCACCGCCATCGCGCCCCCGGCCACCTTGCCGAAGCGGCGGGCGAAGTCGCGCTCCACCGCAGGCAGCAGGGCAGCGATGGCGGCGTCCGCGATGGCGCTGCGCATCTCGCCCGCGGCATCGGCGTCCAGCCGGCGCTCCAGCCCGGCGGCGTCCACCTCGAACATGCGCTCGGTGACCAGGCGGCGGGTGGCGTCCAGCACCTCCTCCAGGTGGCGCGCCTCCCGCACCAGCCCGGGCAGGGCGGCCAGCGGCTTCTCGCCGGGGGGGGCGAAGCTGCCAGCCAGCAGCCCATCGAGCGCGGCGGGGCGGCGGGCGAGGGTGTCGGCCAGCTGCGGCGCAGCGCTGAGCAGCCCCGCCAGCCGCCCCAGCAGCACCGGGTTGCGGTGCAGCAGCGACAGGAACTGCACCCCGGCCGAAAGCCGGCCCAGCAATTCCCCGAAGCGGATCAGGGCGGCGTCGGGGGTACGCTGGCGACCGAAGGCGGCCAGCAGTTCGGGCATGAGTTCGGTCAGCAACTCCCGCGCGCGCTCGCTGCGGGTGGCGCGCGGGCGGCCGGCATGCCAGCCGCGGATCATCGCCGCGATGGAGCCGACCTCCTGGAAGCCCAGGCCGCGCAGGGTCTCCAGCGTGGCGGGGTCGTCCTCGACGCCGGTGAAGACCAGGCTGCCGGTCTCGGCCGACAGCCGCGGCGCGGCCTCGAACAGGCGGCTGTAATGCGCCTGCACCCGCCGCTGGATTCCGGTCAGCGCCGCGCCGAAGGCGGCACCGTCCGCGAAGCCCATGAAGCGGCCCACCCGGTCCAGCCCCTCGGCGGTCTCGGGCAGGCGGTGGGTCTGGCGGTCCTCGATCATCTGCAGGCGGTGCTCGGTGTTGCGCAGGAACACATAGGCATCCGCGAGGTCGGCCGCGGCGCGGCGGTCCAGCTTGCCCGCCCCCGCCAGCGCGGCCAGCGCGCCCAGCGTGGTGGGGTCCCGCAGCGCCACGTCGCGCCCGCCCCAGATCAGCTGCAGCACCTGGACGCTGAACTCGATCTCGCGGATGCCGCCGCGGCCGAGCTTCACGTCATGGCCGGCCACCGCGATGTCCTGGCCGGCGCCGCGCTCGGCCTTGTGCACATGGATCTGCCGCTTGATGGAGTGGATGTCGGCCACCGCGGCGAAATCCAGGTGGCGCCGCCAGACGAAGGGGCGCAATTCGCGCAGGAAGGCGTCCGCCGCCGCACGGTCGCCGGCCACCGGGCGCGCCTTGATCATGGCCGCCCTTTCCCAATTCTGCCCCAAACTTTCATAATATGTGAGCGCCACGGGGACAGAGACGCACAGCGGCGTCGCATCCGGGCGCAGCCGGAGGTCGGTGCGGAACACATAGCCCTCGGCCGTGCGCTCCTCCATCAGCCGCACCAGATCGCGGGCGAGGCGTATATAAGGGGCGGCCCCATGCTCGGGGTGGCAGGAAGGCGAATCGGGATCGTGCAGCAGCAGGAGATCCACATCCGAGGAATAGTTCAGCTCCCGCGCGCCGAGCTTGCCCATGCCCAGCACGATCAGCCCCGAATCCCGGGTGATCGCGGATTTTTCGCCCTTGCTGCGCGGCAGGCGGATCTGGCCCTGGCGCGCACCGTCCAGCAGCAGATGCGCGCAGGCGAATTCGATCGTCTCCTCGGCCAGGGTGCTCAGCGCGCCGGTCACGCGCTCCAGCGGCCAGTGCCCCATCACATCGGCCACCGCCGCCACCAGCGCGCCCTGGCGCTTGGCGCGGCGCAGCAGCCCCGCCACCGCCTGGTGCGCCGATGCGCAATCGGCCGTGGCCAGCGGCTCCAGCACGGCGTCCCAGGCGGCGTCCGGCCCCTGGTCGAGCAGCCGCGCCAGGGTGGCGGCCTCGCGCCAGGCGAGGTCCGACAGGAAGGGGCTGTGCGCGCCCAGCATCTCCAGCACCGGCACGGCGTCGGCGCGGCCAAGCAGCGCCTGCTGCGCCGCATCGCCCTGCGCCAGGCGCGCGCGCAGCCGTTCGATGCCCTCGGGATCATGCAGCGGTCGGGTCATGGCTGCGGAGGGGAGCGCCCTTGCTGAGGGCCGGTCAAGCCCTGCGCTGGGCGGCCTCGCTGCTGCTGGCGGTGCCGCTGCTGGGGGGCATCGCGCTGGGCGTGCTGGCCTGGCGGCTCTCCGCCGGGCCGATCGAGATCGAACCCCTGGCACGACACATCGAGCGCACCGCCAATGCGGATGGCGGGCCGCTGCGCCTGTCCATCGGCAGCGCCTCCCTGGCCTGGGAGGGCTTCCGCGGCGAGGGCGCGCCGCTGGATATGCGGCTTTCGGGCGTGCGGCTGACGGACGCGCAGGGCCGGCTGGTCGGCACCATGCCCGACGCCACCGTGACCTTCGCGCTCGGCCCGCTGTGGCGCGGCCAGATCGCCCCCGACACCATCGAGCTGTTCGCGCCCCGCTTGCGGCTGCGGCGCGCGGCGGATGGCAGCCTGGCACTGGACGAT
>SKWC01000139.1 GCA_007129145.1 Rubritepida sp. | reverse complement strand
CCTTGGCCGGCGCGGGCCCTTCGGGCACCGCCTCGCCCTCCTCGACCAGCAAGGCGATCACGTCATTGACCTTCACGCCCTCGGTGCCGCCGGGGACCAGGATCTTGCCCAGGATTCCCTCATCGGCGGCCTCCACCTCCATGGTGGCCTTGTCCGTCTCGATCTCGGCGATGATGTCGCCCGAGCGCACCTTCTCGCCTTCCTTCTTCAGCCAGCGCGCGAGCGTGCCCTCGGTCATGGTGGGCGACAGCGCGGGCATCAGGATGTTGGTGGCCATGGTCTTCGCCCTTCCCTCAGCGGTAGGTCACGGCGCGGGCCGCTTCCACCACCTGTTCGAGGCGCGGCAGCGCCAGTTTTTCCAGATTGGCCGCATAGGGCATGGGCAGGTCGAGGCCCGTCACCCGCACGGGCGGCGCGTCCAGGTGGTCGAAGGCGTGCTCCATGATCTGCATGGCGATCTCGGCGCCGATGCCGGCATAGGGCCAGCCTTCCTCCAGCGTGACCAGGCGGTTGGTCTTCTTCACGCTTTCGACGATGGTCGCGGTGTCCAGCGGGCGCAGGCTGCGCAGGTTGATCACCTCGGCGCTGATGCCCTGCTCGGCCAGGGCGTCGGCCGCCTTCAGCGCCATGCCGACCATGATCGAGAAGGCCACGATGGTGACATCCGTGCCCGCGCGCTCGATCTTGGCCTTGCCGATGGGCAGGATGAAATCCTCATCCACCGGGCAGTCGAAGCTCTGGCCGTAGAGGATCTCGTTCTCGAGGAAGATGACCGGGTTCGGGTCGCGGATGGCGGCGCGCAGCAGCCCCTTCGCATCCGCGGCCGACCAGGGTGCGAGCACCTTCAGCCCCGGGCAATGCGCGTACCAGGAGGCGAAGCACTGGCTGTGCTGCGCCGCCACCCGGGCCGCCGCGCCATTGGGGCCGCGGAAGACGATGGGGCAGCCCAGCTGCCCGCCCGACATGTAGAGCGTCTTGGCGGCCGAATTGATGATCTGGTCAATGGCCTGCATCGAGAAGTTGAAGGTCATGAACTCCACGATGGGCTTCAGACCGGCGAAGGCCGCACCCACCGCCATGCCGGTGAAGCCGTGCTCCGTGATCGGCGTGTCCAGCACGCGCTTCGGCCCGAACTCGTCCAGCAGCCCCTGGCTGACCTTATAGGCGCCCTGGTACTGGCCGACCTCCTCGCCCAGCAGCAGCACATCGCCGTCGCGGCGCATCTCGGCCGCCATGGCGTCGCGCAGCGCCTCGCGCACGGTGATGGGCTTCGACGGGCCCCAATCCTTTTCGGCGGCGGGGGCTGCGGCGGCGGGCGCGGCGGGCGTCGGCTGGGGCGCGGCCTTCGGCTCGGGCTTTGCCTCGGGCTCGGCCTTGGCCTGCGCGGGGGCCTCGGGCTGCGCGGGTTCCGGCGCGGCGGCGCCATCGCCGCCGTCGAGTTCCGCGATGACGGAGTTCACCGCCACATTCTCCGTGCCTTCGGGCACCAGAATGCGGGTCAGCACGCCCTCATCGGCGGCCTCGACCTCCATGGTCGCCTTGTCGGTCTCGATCTCGGCGATGATGTCGCCCGAGCGCACGCTGTCGCCTTCCTTCTTGAGCCAGCGCGCGAGCTTGCCTTCGGTCATGGTGGGCGACAGGGCGGGCATCAGGATCGTCGCGCCCATCTCACTTCGCCTCCAGCATGATGTCGGTCCACAGCTCGCTCTCGGGCGGCTCCGGCGAGGTCTGGGCGAATTCCGCGCTGTCCTGCACGATCGCCTTCACCTCGTCGTCGATCTTCTTCAGCTCCGCCTCATCGAGTCCGCCGGCCAGCAGCGCCGCACGCGCCGTTTCGATCGGGTCATGCTGCTCGCGCATGCGCTGCACCTCCTCGCGGGTGCGGTATTTGGCGGGGTCGGACATGGAGTGACCGCGGTAGCGGTAGGTCTTCATCTCCAGCAGGTACGGGCCCTTGCCGGCGCGGCAATGCGCCACCGCGCGCTGGCCGGCCTCATGCACCGCCTGCACGCTCATGCCGTCCACCTGCTCGCCCGGGATGCCCCAGGGCACGCCGTTCTGCGACAGGTCGCGGCTGGCCGAGGAGCGTTCGACGCTCGTGCCCATGCCGTATTTGTTGTTCTCGATGATGAACACGACGGGCACCTTCAGCAGCGCGGCCAGGTTGAAGCTCTCGAACACCTGGCCCTGGTTGGAGGCGCCCTCGCCGAAATAGGTCAGGCTGACATTGTCATTGCCGCGGTAGAGATTGGCGAAGGCGAGGCCGATGCCCAGGCTCACCTGCGCGCCCACGATGCCATGGCCGCCGTAGAAGCCCTTCTCGCGCGAGAACATGTGCATGCTCCCGCCCTTGCCCTTGGAATAGCCGCCGATGCGCCCCGTGAGCTCCGCCATCACGCCGCGGGCCTCCATGCCGGTGGCCAGCATGTGCCCGTGGTCGCGGTAGGAGGTGATGACCTGGTCGCCGGGCTCGAGGCAGAGCTGCATGCCCACCACCACGGCCTCCTGGCCGATGTAGAGGTGGCAGAAGCCGCCGATCAGCCCCATGCCGTAGAGCTGTCCGGCCTTCTCCTCGAAGCGGCGGATCAGCAGCATGTCCTTGTAGGCCTGGAGCAGGGCATCGCGACCCATCGCGGGTTCCTTCGCGCGGCTGCGGCGCTTCGCGCTTGGGGTGTCGGGGG
>SKWC01000449.1 GCA_007129145.1 Rubritepida sp. | reverse complement strand
TGGCGGCGCGGCCGACCTCGTGGAAGGCGATGTTCTGCGCCGAGTGATGGGTGGCGCAGGCGATGGGCGCGGCGGCGAAGACGGAATCCGGATAGGCCGCGGCCCATTCCAGCACCTGCATACCGCCCATCGAGCCACCGATCACCGCCAGCAGCCGGCCGATGCCCAGGTGGTCCACCAGCAGCTTCTGCGCGCGCACCATGTCGCGGATGGTGATCGAGGGGAAATCCGTGCCCCAGGGCCGGCCCATGCCGCGGCCCTCGGCGTCGGTCATCTCATCGCGCGGGCCGGTCGAGCCCATGCAGCCGCCCAGCACATTGGCGCAGATCACGAAGAAGCGATCGGTGTCCACCGGCCGGCCCGGGCCGACGAGGTTGTCCCACCAGCCGGGCTTGCCGGTGACGGGCTGCCGCTCGGCCACATACTGGTCGCCGGTCAGGGCGTGGCAGATCAGCACGGCGTTGCTGCGCGCGGCGTTCAGCCTGCCATAGCTGCGGAAGGCCACCCGCAGCGGCCGGATGACGGCCCCGGAATCCAGCACCAGCCCCTCGGGCAGCAGCGCATGCTGGTGGTCCACCTGCGGAAAAGGGGCGAGTTGCGTCATGCGGCGCGACAGATAAGCCCTGCCATGCCACGCGGCAACTTGGCGCGCGCCCCCGGCGGGGCTATGCCTCTGCCGACATGTCCGAAACCCCGCCCGACCCCGCGGCCGCGCTGGCGGCCCTGCGCGCCGAGATCGACACGCTGGACGAGTCCCTGCACGGGCTGCTGATCCGACGTGCGGAGGTGGTGCAGCGCCTGGCATCCAGCGCCGCCAAGCCCGCCGGCACCACGCTGCGCCCGGGGCGCGAGGCGCGCATCCTGCGCCGGCTGCTGGCCGCGCATCACGGGCCCATGCCGCGCGCCACGCTGGTGCAGCTCTGGCGCGAGATCTTCGCGGGCTCCGTCGCGCAGCAATCCGCCTTCAGCGTGGTGCTGCCGAACGACCCGGCGCTGGCGCGCATCGCGGCCGCGCATTTCGGCGTGGCCACGCCGCTGCGCCTGCACCCATCGCCGGGCCGCGCGCTGTCGGCGCTGATGGGCCGCGAGGCCGCGGCCGCCGTGCTGCCCTGGCCGCGCGAGAGCGACACCGAGGAGGAGGCCTGGTGGTGGCATTTCGACGCCCCCCACCTGCAGGTGATCGCCCGCCTGCCCTTCTTCCACCAGGGCGAGCCGCCGCTGGAGGCCGCGGTGGTCGCGCTCTACCCCACCGACCCGACCGAGCATGACGCGGCGCTGCTGCGCATCGAACTGCCCGGCACCCACGACCGCTCGGCGCTGGCCACGCGCTGCCCGGGCGGGCGCATCATCATGCTGCGGCGCGACGGCACCCGCACCCGCGCCCTGGTCGAGACCGAGGCCCTGCCCCCCGGCGCCCCCCTGCCCGAGGGCGCGGCGCTGCTGGGCCGCTACGCCATCCCCGAGCGAGGAGCACCCGCTGCGTGACCGCCCTGCTGCCCCGCCCCTCCATCCTCTCGATCGAGCCCTATGTGGGCGGCGAATCGAAGATCCCGGGGGTGAACCGGATCATCAAGCTCTCCTCCAACGAGGGCGCCTTCGGCCCGCCGCCCGGCGCCATCACCGCCATCGCGGAGGTCGCCGCGACGGCGCACCGCTACCCCGACAGCGGCGCCACCGCCCTGCGCGAGGCGATCGGCCGGACCTTCGGCCTCGATCCCGCGCGCATCGTCTGCGGCAATGGCTCGGATGAGCTGATCGCCTACCTCATCCTCGCCTATGGCGGCGAGGGGACCGAGCTGGTCATGCCCGCGCATGGCTTCGTCATGTATGACCTGACCGGCCGCTACGCCGGCTGCCGCGTCATCAAGGTGCCCGAGCGCGACATGGTGGCCGATGTGGACGCCATGCTGGCCGCGGTGGGCCCGCGCACCAAGCTCATGTGCCTGGTCAACCCCAACAACCCCACCGGCGCCCTGCTGCCGCGCCGCGAGGTCGAGCGCCTGCGCGCCGGGCTGCGCGACGACATCCTGCTGATCCTGGATGCGGCCTACGCCGAATACGTCACCGACCCCGACTACGACCCCGGCCAGGCGCTGGTGGATGCCTCGGGCAACACGGTGATGACGCGCACCTTCAGCAAGATCTTCGGCCTGGGTGGGCTGCGGCTGGGCTGGGCCTATATGCCGCCCGGCGTGGCCGATGTGCTGGCGCGCATCCGCGGGCCCTTCAACGTGAATTCCGCCGCCATGGCCGCCGGCATCGCCGCCCTGGCCGAGCCCGGCTGGATCGAGCGCAGCGTCGTCCACAACACCGAATGGCGCGAGCGCGTGACCCAGGCGCTGCGCGGCATCGGCATCACGGTGCGGCCTTCGCACTGCAACTTCGTCCTGGCCGATTTCGGCACGCCCGAAAAGGCGAAGGCCGCCGACGCCGCGCTGCGCGCCAAGGGGCTGATCGCGCGCGGGGTGGCCGGCTACGGCCTGCCGCACTGCCTGCGCATCACCATCGGCACCGCCGAGGAATGCACCCTCGTGATCGAGGCGCTGACGGAATTCATGCGTGGCTGAACCGGTGTTCCGCCGCGTCGCGCTGATCGGCGCGGGGCTGATCGGCGGCTCGATCGCGCGGCGCAACCGCGCCACCCATGCCCTCGCGCAGGAGGTCGTGGTCACCGCCCGCAGCCC
>SKWC01000290.1 GCA_007129145.1 Rubritepida sp. | reverse complement strand
TTGTCCAGGAACATTATCTGAAGGTTTTGATACGTATAGCAGAACTGCTCTGAATAGAGTTTTTCAAGGCAAGAAAGTACATCATGTTTTACCTTATGATTCTCCAGCATCCAACCCAGACACCGATCAGCTGTTTGAAGAAAATAGAAAACGTATGTCGATATCAGGTGTACAAGAAAAATTTTCTGTATTGCTTGACAAAAACAAGCTAAGGCTTGCAAATGAATATGAACATGGTACTTATATTCTGAAACCAATTCCGGGGGCAGGTAAAAAGCCAGATCAAATGCCTGCCAATGAACATTTAACTATGCAAATTGCAAGACAGGTTTATGGAATAGAGACAGCAGAAAATGCTTTAATATTTTTTAAAGATGGTACACCTGCCTACATTACCAAAAGATTTGATGTAAAAGAAGATGGCTCCGTACCTACCGGGCAGGCACAAAAATTGGCTCAGGATGACTTTGCTTCCCTAGCAAAAAGAACCCCACAAACCCATGGAGAACATTATAAGTATCTGGGGAATTATTTAGATATATTTGAATTAATGCGCAACTATTTAACAACTTACAAGATAGATGCACCAAAACTTTTAAAAATACTTGTCTTTAATTATCTCTTTTCAAATGGAGATACACACTTTAAAAATTTCTCTATACTAGAAACACCTTTTGGAGATTATCGACTAAGTCCTGCTTATGACTTGCTAAATAGCCGTATTCACATAGATGATAAAGATTTTGCATTAGACGATGGTTTATTACCTAGAGATCTAGCCCAAGGCAATATCGCCATGCAATTTGCCAAACTTGCGGAGAAGGCAAAAATCAATGAAAAGACTTTTCAAGATATTATGGCATTGATGATTTCCAAATCTGATTTTGTTGAAAAAATGATTGCTGCCTCCTTTCTAAATGATACCACCAAAAGAAATTATTTCCAGTCATATCAGGGCCGTTTAAAACAACTGCATAAAGGATAAAAATCTGATACAGCTAAACAAAAATTCAATTACACTGAAGGCTCAGTCACCTTGAAAAATGGAAAACGTCATCTTTGGTGAAGTTGCTAATATGAAACATGGATTTAGGGGTCAAATGCTAGAAAGGGTAAATTTAGGTTTATACAAAGTATAAAAGACGGCAATAAACACCGTCTAATTCAAAATGAGCAAACATCGATTGGTTTTTTAAAAGCTAAATTATAACTTCTTTGTATTCATCAAGCGCTAATAAAGAAACTTCTACACCATCAAAAGAAAACGCTAAGACAATTTTTAACCTCCCCATCCCTTCAATGTGAGACAAGTCATCCCTTTTAGTGAGGCAAGTCCGGTAGAGATTTGTTCAGCCCGCATTAGACGCTTTGAGTGAGGTTGACGGAAAATTTCTATAAGACGATTATTAGGCTAGATCCATACCTTAAGGATTAGACACTATAATCAGAATAGAGCATTTTGGAAGTATTTCGATTCCAGATATAAAATCAAAATCTTATATTGATATCATTATTGAAATTCCCAAAGGCCGACTTTTTGATAAAGAAAATATTAATGGAATGGTTGAATTAGACTACACCTATTTTAAGCAAAGTGGAAATGAAGCGGATTATATGGTTTTTGTAAAAGGAAACAACCTAAAGGGAAAAAAGGAACAAGTATACCATAATATATGTGCTCAAAGGAAAATGAAATGTGGAATCAGATTATGTTTCGTGAATACTTGATTGTACATCCCAAAAGAGCGAAAGAATATGAACACTTAAAAATTGAATTGGCAGCAAATTTTAAAAATGATAGGGTTGCTTACAGGGTTGCTAAGAGTGACTTTGTCAATAAGACCATAGAAATGGCGAATGAAGCCAGTCAATAGCAGCAAGTACATAAAAATAGAGCTTCAGTAATAAATCAAACTTTTAGTTTTGATAAAAGTATGTAGCTACTTGGTTAACAATGACATGTTTCATGATTGTCACGTTCGTGTATCTGCGGCACATTAACGATCAATTAGATAAATTAAAAATGAATTTGAACTTAATCATATTTCTAGTATTATTTGGGCTTACAAATTGTAAAGACCAAACTAAAACCGAGAATGAAGAAAGCGAGATTGAAATAGAATCAATAGTAGGAATCAAGAATGAAATTGATGTAGAAATTCATTCACGAGTAGACACCACAAATCAAGAAATTAAAGAAATTGCTATCCTCTGGATAAACTACCTGAATTCTGAACCTGATAAGATCTCGGACAATCCATATTGGAATGAAAAAGAAAAATTGATGTATAGAGATTTTGACTTATCCCGAAGTTTACTTTTTCAATTCCCTTCGAACCAACTTTTAAGACATTTCAAACCGAAAATACTTTCAATTGAAAAGGAGGGAGAACATTACGGAATAAGAACAATTTATTCAGCTGAAGGACTTGAAGGAGAATACCGTAAATCAAATCCATATTCTATTCAAAAAATATATGCAGTTAAAGAAAATAATGAATGGAGATTGAAAAACTCCCTACCTATACTTAGGGTCTGCTGAAAAATTCCCCATCTGGGTGAAGAATGACCCAGACGTTAGGTGTAAATTGGCTAACCTGCAACCCGGCCTCTCGCTAAAAAGCTTTACAAAAGCTTTTTCATACGCTCGATCCTAGCTTTTTATCATAATGAACCTGTAATTCAATAG
>SKWC01000247.1 GCA_007129145.1 Rubritepida sp. | reverse complement strand
TGGCCGCCGCACTCCCCTGCCCCACCCGGACGGGCAGCACCGCCCCGGCCGGCACGTTCAGCGCCGAGCGCGCCGAGCGGATGGCGGTGATGGCGGCGATGGCGCGCTCCACCGCCTCGCTCGGCGCGCCATGGCCCTCGGGCTGCGGATAGGCCGCGGTGGTCAGGGCCACCGCATCGCCATAGCCCAGCTTCTCATGCAGTTCGGCGGTGATGAAGGGCATGATCGGGTGCAGCAGGCGCAGGATCACGCCCAGCACATGCTGCGCGGCACCCTGCACCTCGGCCTTCTCGGGCCCGTCGGGGCCCTGCAGCACGGGCTTGGCGAATTCGATGAACCAGTCGCAATAGGTGTTCCAGACGAAGCCATGGAGCCCGGCCGCGGCGTCGTCGAAGCGGAAGCCCTCCAGCGCCGCCGTCGCCTCTGCCACCGCGGCGTCTGTGCGGGCAAGCAGCCAGCGCGCAAGCACGCCCTGCGCCCCGGCCGGGTCCCAGCCCGCATCGGGCCGCACCCCGTTCACCTCCAGGAAGCGCGCGGCGTTCCACAGCTTGGTGCCGAAGGCGCGGTAGCCTTCCATCCGCTTGGGGTCGAGCTTCACATCCCGCCCCGGCGCGGCCAGCGCGCACAGGGTGAAGCGCAGCGCATCCGCGCCGTGGCGGTCGATGATCTCCAGCGGGTCCATCACATTCCCGCGGGACTTGCTCATCTTCTGGCCCTTGGCGTCGCGCACCAGGCCGTGGATGACGACATGGCGGAACGGCACCTCATCCATGAAGTGCAGTCCCATCATCAGCATCCGGGCGACCCAGAAGAAGATGATGTCGAAGCCGGTGACCAGCACGTCGGTCGGGTAGTGCTTCTTGAGTTCGGCGGTCTGCTCGGGCCAGCCCAGGGTCGAGAAGGGCCACAGAGCGCTGCTGAACCAGGTGTCCAGCACGTCGGGGTCGCGCGTCAGCGCCACCGCATGGCCATAGTGGGCGGCGGCGGCGGCTTCGGCCGCTTCCTCGCCGCGGGCCACGAACACCTGGCCGTCCGGCCCGTACCAGGCCGGGATGCGGTGCCCCCACCACAGCTGGCGCGAGATGCACCAGGGCTGGATGTCGCGCATCCAGGCGAAGAACAAATTCTCGAACTGGCGCGGCACGAATTGCGTGCGCCCGTCCTCGACCGCGGCGATGGCGGGCTTGGCCAGGGTCGCCGCGTCGCAATACCACTGCAGGGTCAGCCGCGGCTCGATCGGCACGCCCGAGCGGTCGCCATGCGGGACCATGTTGCGGTGCGCCTCGACGCGGACCAGCAGCTCCAGCCGCTCCAGCTCCGCCAGGATGGCCTTGCGCGCGGCGAAACGGTCCTGCCCGGCGAGGCCCAGCACGAAGCCCGGATCGGCCACGCCCGGCACGGCGCGCAGATCGGCCTCGATCTCGGCCAGGGTGATGCGCGCCTCGGCATCCAGCACCGAGGGCATGGGCAGGGCGTGGCGGCGGCCCACCTCATAGTCGTTGAAGTCATGCGCGGGCGTGATCTTCACCGCGCCCGTGCCCTTCTCCGGGTCGGAATAGGCGTCGGCCACGATGGGGATGCGCCGGCCGGTCAGCGGCAGGATGGCGTGGCGGCCCACCAGGTCGGCGAAGCGCGCATCCTCGGGATGCACCGCCACCGCCGTGTCGCCCAGCATGGTCTCGGGCCTTGTGGTCGCGACCTCGATGAAGCGGCCCGCCTCGCCCTCGATGGGGTAGCGCAGCGTCCACAACGAGCCCTGCACCTCGCGGCTTTCCACCTCGAGGTCGCTGATCGCGGTCTGGAACACCGGGTCCCAGTTCACCAGCCGGGTGTCGCGGTAGATCAGCCCCTGCTCATGCAGCCGCACGAAGACTTCCAGCACGGCGGCCGAGAGGCCCTCGTCCATGGTGAAGCGCTCGCGCTTCCAGTCGAGGCTGGCGCCCAGCCGGCGCAACTGGCGGGTGATGGTGCCGCCGCTCTCGGCCTTCCACTGCCAGACGCGCTCCAGGAAGGCCTCGCGCCCCATCTCGCGCCGGTTCAGACCCTCGCTGGCCAGCAGGCGCTCGACGACCATCTGGGTGGCGATGCCGGCATGGTCGGTGCCGGGCATCCACAGCGCATCCCGCCCCTGCATGCGCCGGAATCGCACCAGCACATCCTGCAGCGTGTTGTTCAGCGCATGGCCGATGTGCAGGCTGCCCGTGACGTTGGGCGGCGGGATGACGATGGTGTAGGGCGCGGCCGGGCGGGCCGGATCGGCGCCGAAGGCGCCGGAGGCCTCGGAGGCGGCATAGAGCCGCGCCTCCATGGCGGCGGGGTCGAAGGCCTTGTCGAGCATGGGCGAGCGATCAACCACGCGCGGCCCCGCGTCAAGAGACGCGCGCGGGGTTCAGCCGATGCGCGCGACCACGCGCTCGATCTCGGCGCGGACGATGCGCTCCACCAGGGGCGGCAGGTGCTGGTCGAGCCACGCCTTGAGCAGCGGGCGCAGTTCCTCGCGCACCACATCCTCGATGCTGGGGCCGCTGCCGCGATGCACCCCGGCGCTGCGGTCCGGCGCCACCGCGCGGCTCAGTTGCGACACCGCGGCGGCGGCGGCGGCGGCGGCGGCGGCGTCCAGAAGGGCGCTGGCCGGCGGCGTGATCTCGGCCGCGGCAACGGGCTCGGCCAAAACGGGTTTCGCCAGTGGAGG
>SKWC01000218.1 GCA_007129145.1 Rubritepida sp. | reverse complement strand
TCCAGGCGATCGCGGCCCTGCCGCAGGTGGTGATCGCGGCGGTCGAGGGGGCGGCGCATGCCGGGGGCCTCGGCTTCGTCTGCGCCGCCGACCTCGCCTTCGCCACCGCCGATGCGCGCTTCGCCGCGCCCGAGGTGCGCCGCGGCCTGGTGCCGGCGCAGATCCTGCCCTGGCTGGTGCGGCGCATGGGCCGCAGCGCCGCCGCCCGCTTCGTGCTGGAGTCCCGCGTGCTGGAAGCCGGGCATGCCCGGCAGGCGGGCCTGGTGCATGAGGTTGTGGGCGATGCCGACGCCCTCGACGCCCTGCTGGAGGACACGCTGGCCGCGCTGGCGCAGGGCGCGCCCGGCGCGCTGGCCGAGACCAAGGCCCTGCTGGCCGCGCTCGGCCCCGTCGCGCCCGAGGGCTATCGGGAATTCGCGGTGGCCGCCTTCGCCCGCACCGCGGGCGGGCCCGAGGCCGCCGAGGGCATCGCCGCCTTCCGCGAGAAGCGCGCCCCCGCCTGGGCCCCCTGATCCGGCCGTAACCTTCGCGCGCCCCGCGGCGAATTGCTCTCCGACAAGACCGCGCGAATGGGATAGGCTGATGTCCGATGTGGCATGTTCGCGCCTGATGATGGCTTCCGCGACCGGGACGGCGCGGGACGCGCGCGATGCGCGCTGGTCGGGGCTGATGGCCGCCGCCCAGGGCGGCGATGCGCGCGCCTATGCCGCCCTGCTCCAGGAATGCCTGCCTCTGCTGCGCGCCATCTGCCGCGCCCGGCTGCGCGACCCCGCCGAGGTCGAGGACGCCGTGCAGGACGCGCTGCTGACGCTGCACCGGGTGCGCCACACCTATGATCCCGCGCGACCTTTCCGCCCCTGGATCAGCGCCATCGCCGAGCGCCGTGCGCTGGACCGCGTCCGCAGCCGCGGCCGCCGCGGCGCGCGCGAGACGGAGATCGAGGCCGCCGCCGCGATCGGCACCCCGGCCGAGGCCGAGGAACGCATGGCCGCCGGGCAGTTGCGCGACGCGGTGGGCGAATTGCCCGTGGCCCAGCGCACCGCGCTGCAACTGACGAAGATCGAGCAATTGTCCCTGCAGGAGGCGAGCGCGCGCTCGGGCATGAGCGTGGGGGCGCTGAAGGTCGCCACCCACCGGGCCCTGCAGAGCCTGCGCCGAAGGCTCGGAGGGGAAGGATCATGAACACCGACCGCCTGATCGCCGAACTCGCCGCCGGGCTGACCCCGGTGCGCCGCCTGCCGCCACCCCCCGTGCTGCTGCTGGGCTGGACGCTCTTCGCCTCCGCCGTCATCGGCGCGGCGATCCTGCTGCTGGGCGGGCACGGCCCCCTCCTGACGCGCGAGGCGGGGCTGTTCGAGTCGATGCACCTGGTGGCGGCCGCCCTGACCGCGCTGCTGGCCGGCCTCGCCGCCTTCGAGCTGGCGCTGCCCGACCGCGACCGCCGCTGGTCCTGGCTGCCGCTGCCGGCGGTGGCGCTGTGGCTCGGCACCATGGGGGCGGGCTGCGTGGCCGAGCTGCTGCGGCTGGGTCCGGGGGGCATCGAATTCTACGTGAGCTGGAGCTGCATGGCCTTCATCATCGGCCTCGGCGTGCCGATGGCTGGGGGGATCCTGTGGCTGACGCGCCATGCCGCCGGGCTGCGCCCGGGTCCCGTCGCGGCCTGCGGCGCGCTCTCGGCCGCCGCCTTCGCCAGCCTGGGCCTCACCTTCGTGCATCCGGGCTATGGGCCGGTGATGGTGCTGGTCTGGCACGGGCTTTCGGTGCTGGCGCTGACCGCGTTGGTCGCGAAGCTCGGCCCGGCGGTGCAGCGCGCCGCCGCGTAACCTTTCGTCGCACCGGGGCGAAACCCTGGCAGATCGACGGAGTTCCCATGGCCCACCCCCGCAAACCCCGCCTTCGCGACGGCGTGCTGCACGCTGATCTCTGCGTCATCGGCGCCGGCTCCGGCGGGTTGTCGGTGGCGGCCGGGGCGGTCCAGATGGGTGCCTCGGTGGTGCTGGTCGAGAAGCACCGCATGGGCGGCGACTGCCTGAACACCGGCTGCGTGCCCTCCAAGGCGCTGATCGCCGCCGCCCATGCCGCGCAATCCGCGCGCGAGGCGGCGCGCTTCGGCGTGAACCTGCCCGAGCCGGTCGTGGATTTCGCCGCGGTGCACGCGCATGTGCATGGCGTGATCGGCGCCATCGCCCCGCATGACAGCGTGGAGCGCTTCGAGGGGCTGGGCTGCACCGTCATCCAGGCCGCCGCCCGCTTCACCGGCCCCGACCGCATCGAGGCCGGCGGCCAGGCGGTGCGCGCGCGCCGCTTCGTCATCGCCACCGGCTCGCGCGCCGCCATCCCGCCCATCCCGGGGCTGGCGGATGTGCCCTACCTGACCAATGAGACGGTGTTCGACCTGAAGGACCGGCCGGCGCATCTGATCGTGCTGGGCGGCGGGCCGATCGGCGTGGAGATGGCCCAGGCCTTCCGCCGCCTGGGCAGCGAAGTGACCCTGGTCGAGCGCGAGCGCCTGCTGCCGCGCGACGAGCCGGAGGCCGCCGAGATCATCCGCGCCCGCCTCGCCGCCGAGGGCGTGCGGGTGCTGGAGCAGGCGGCGGCCACCTCGGTCGAGGCCGCGCCGGGCGGGGTGGTGGTTCATGTCGGGGCCGAAGCGCTGCAAGGCTCGCATCTGCTGCTGGCGGCGGGGCGCAGCC
>SKWC01000217.1 GCA_007129145.1 Rubritepida sp. | reverse complement strand
TCGCCCGCCTTGGTCACGACCAGCGGGTTGATCTCGACGATGGCGCAGTCGAGCTCCACGAAGGCCTTGTACATGGCCGCGCAGAAGCCCACGAAGCTGTTCACCTGCTTGCCGGACAGCCCCATGCCGAAGGCGAGCGTGCGGCCATGGTAGCCGGAGAAGCCGGTCGCGGGGTCGATGTCCACCTTCAGGATCTTCTCGGGGTGGCTGGCGGCCACCTCCTCGATCTCCATGCCGCCCTCGGTGCTGGCCATGATCACGACGCGCGAGGCGTCGCGGTCCACCAGCAGGGACAGGTAGAGTTCGCGCGCGATGTCGCAGCCGGCCTCGACATAGACGCGGCGCACCAGCTTGCCCTCGGGGCCGGTCTGCTTGGTGACCAGCGTGGAGCCGATCATCGCCGCGGCGGCTGCCTTGGCCTCCTCGGGCGACTTCGCCAGGCGCACGCCGCCCTTCCCGTCCGGATCATTGGTGAAGCGGCCCGCGCCACGCCCGCCGGCATGGATCTGGCTCTTCACCACATAGATGGGCCCCGGCAGCTTCCGTGCGGCGGCCTCGGCCTCCTCGGGGGTCCAGGCCACATGGCCGCCCAGCACCGCCACGCCATAGCCGCGCAGCAGGTCCTTCGCCTGGTATTCGTGGATGTTCATCCGCGCCTCTCTCCGGAAGGGGAAGGGCCGGGCGGAGGCCCGGCCCGGTCGCTCAGCCCACCAGCTTCCTGGAGGCGTCGATCAGCTCCTGCACCGCGGCGCAGGACTTCTTGAAGGCCGCGTCCTCGGCCGCGTCGAGCGAGATCTCGACGATCCGCTCCACGCCGCCGGCGCCGATCACCACCGGCACGCCGACATAGAGGTCCTTCACGCCATACTGGCCGGTCAGCCAGGCGGCGCAGGGCAGGACGCGCTTCTTGTCCTTGAGGTAGCTCTCGGCCATCGCGATGGCCGAGGCCGCGGGCGCATAGAAGGCCGAGCCGCGCTCGAGCAGCTTCACGATCTCGCCGCCGCCATTGGCGGTGCGGTCCACGATGGCGTCCACCTTCGCCTGCGTGGTCCAGCCCATCTTGACCAGGTCCGGCACCGGGATGCCGGCCACGGTCGAGTAGCGGGTCAGCGGCACCATGGTGTCGCCATGGCCGCCGAGCACGAAGGCGGTCACATCCTCGACCGAGACGTCGAACTCCTGCGCCAGGAACAGGCGGAAGCGCGCGCTGTCCAGCACGCCGGCCATGCCCACCACCTTGTGCGGCGGCAGGCCCGACTTCTGCTGGAACACCCACACCATGGCGTCCAGCGGGTTGGTGATGACGATCACGAAGGCGTCGGGGCAATGCGTCTTCACGCCCTCGGCCACCTGGGCGATCACGCCCGCGTTCTTCGCCACCAGGTCATCGCGGCTCATGCCGGGCTGGCGGGGGAAGCCCGCGGTGATGATCACGACGTCGCTGCCGGCGATGGCGCTGTAGTCGCTGCCGCCGGTCATGGCGCTGTCGAAGCCGTCCACCGGGCCGGACTGCATGAGGTCGAGCGCCTTGCCCGCCGCGACGCCGCCGAAGACGTCGAACAGCGCGACATCGCCGAGCTCCTTCAGGCCGATCAGGTGGGCGAGGGTGCCGCCGATGTTGCCGGCGCCAATCAAGGCGATCTTCTTGCGGGCCATGGAATGTCCTTGCGGAAGTCAAGTGCTGGAAACGCCGCTGTCCTAGCCCGCGCCCCGCCGGGCGGCAAGGCGCGGGAGAGGCAGGAATACCGCCGCTAGCTGTATTGCCGCTGGGCCTCGCGCAGATGCCCCGAGGGCAGCGCGTCCAGCCCGGGGTCGGGCGGCAGCTCGATGTTGAAGTGGCGCAGCAGCACGTCGCGGATCACCTCATAGCAGGCGCCGATGCGCACCACCTCCAGCGTGATCAGGTTCAGCATGGTCGAGGACCGGCGGGAGGTGTGGAATTTTTGCAACCCGTAGTTGATCGTGAGCTCGGCGCAGTCCCGGATCTCGGGCTGCACATCCTCCAGCCGGAAGCGCGTGCCGCTGCCGGTGAGGTTGGCCGAGGAGCCGAACAGCGCCTGCCCCTCGGCGGCCGCCAGCCGGGCGATCGCATCCTCCAGCTTGCCGACATTCATCAGCATCGCCACCGTGCCGTCCTCGGTGCTGGCCTCCAGCGCGGCGGGGTCGAAGGCGCGCAGCAGCGGATGCCCCGCGCGGAAGGGCGCGATGGCCGAGATGGGCAGGTCGAAGTCATCCACCAGGGCGCGCACGATATCCTCGGCGCGGCGATCGAGGCGATGCACCTCGCGGTGGAGTTCGGGGAAGCCCAGCATGGCGTTGCGCTTGTGCGCGCCGCGACCCTTGGCCTTGAAGAAGCGCGTCAGGGCCGCCTCGCAGCCGCCCATGCCGGCGTAGCCGACATCGGTGGGGATCACGACCACCCCGCCGGACTTTACCACATCCACCGCGCGCCGCGCGTCGCCCTCGATGTCCACCCGTGCCATCGGCCCGTTCCCTCCGCTCTGCTGGCGGAGGTCAGGCTAACGCGGGCCGGCGGCCGGACGCTACAGGGGCAGGCAGCGGATGATGTCGTCGTGGCCGATGGCGTTGGCGGCGATGGTCCCGGCCGGGCAGGCGCGCTGCGACAGCGCGGGCGGCGGCAGGCCACCGGCCCAGCGGTTCGAATTGTTGGCCGGGCGGCGCGCCGTGCGGCGCTGCG
>SKWC01000477.1 GCA_007129145.1 Rubritepida sp. | reverse complement strand
GTGCAGGGCCGCCCGGCCCATACCCGCGAGATGGCGGAGGGATTCAACGCCATCGACGCCGCCTACCGGCTGATCGGCGCCCTGCGCAAGCTGGAGGCGGACTGGAACGCCAAGCACGCCGACCATCGCTGGTTCGAGGATCTTCCGCATGCGATCAATCTCAACATCGGCAGGATCGAGGGCGGCGACTGGGCCTCGATGGTGCCGGCCTGGTGCCGGTTCGAGGCGCGTTTCGGCATGTATCCCGGCCAGACCCCTGGGGAGGTCCGCGCCGCGGTCGAGCACTGCCTTGCCCGGGCGGCGGCCAGCGACCGCGGCCTCGCGAATGCTCCGCCGAAGGTGACGTGGCACGGCTTCTTCTCCGAAGGCTATGTGCTGGAGCCGGGCAGCGATGCGGAGGCGGTGCTCGAACACGCCCACGCGACGGTGTTCGGAGAGGCGCTGCAGAGCTTCGTCACCCCGGGGTACCTCGACAACCGCGTGCACGCGCTCTACGACCGCATCCCCTCGCTCTGCTACGGTCCCAACTGCCGGGCGATCCACGGCATCGACGAGGCGGTTGAGGTCGACTCGATCCGGCGCATCACCAAGGCGATGGCCCTCTTCGTCGCGCAGTGGTGCGGGATCGAGCCGCTCGCGGATGGCTCGGGGCGCGCCTAGGTGCACAGGCGGTCGCCAGGGTGCCGGGGCTGCGGGCAAGGGGGCAGCCGATGGGCCCCGGGGACGGGGTCGCTCGCCACCGCCTGCCCAGCGAGGCAGGGGGCGCTTCAGCCCCCGCCACGGAGGGTGAACCGGCCTGTCCTCAAGACCCGGAAAACCTGCCTTGGGGCGGTGCGGACATGCGCCCCGGCATCACCGGCGCCGCATGTCGGACCTTGCCGATCGGGGCGGCCCTTGCCAACCATCCGGAGCGCGCGGGCGCCGTGATCGCCCAACGGTCGGCGGGTGCCGGACGCGGAGCCTGGCGTTGGCCTCTCGCCCGGCGCAGGCGGAAAGGCCCCCCGCGAGGCGCGCGGCACCCCGTCATCCCTCAAGAGAAAGATCAGGACCAATGGCACGCATCACGTATCTCACACGCATCGAGTTCGCAGAGGGCGAGATCGCGCGCCTTCCCGGGTTCCTGGAGGAGCTGGGCATCAAGCGCCCCCTGATCTGCACCGACAAGGGGCTGGTCGGAACCGGGCTGGTGGTCCGGGTCGCGGCGCTTCTTGACGATCCGGTGATCTTCGACGGCACGCCCGCCAATCCCACCGAGGCGGCCGTGATGGAGGCGGCTGCGCTCTATCGCACCAGTGACTGCGACGGGATCATCGGGCTTGGCGGCGGGTCGTCGCTCGACCTGGCCAAGGCGGTGCGGGTGCTGACCGGCCATCCGCCGCCGCTGGAGCAATACGCGGCCGTCCATGGCGGCGTGGCGAGGATCCACGGCAACATCGCGCCGATGATCGCGATCCCGACCACCTCGGGCACGGGCTCGGAGGTGGGGCGCGCGGCGGTGATCAACATGGACAGCGGGCGCAAGCTCGGGATCCTGTCGCCGCACAACCTGCCCGACATCGCCCTGTGCGATCCCGAGCTGACCTATGGCCTGCCGCCCGGGCTGACGGCCGCCACCGGCATGGACGCGATCTCGCACTGCCTGGAGACGTTCATGGCGCCGGCCTTCAACCCTCCCGCCGAGGCAATCGCGCTGCACGGGCTGGAGGCCGGTCTTCGGTCGATCGAGAAGGCCGTGGCGGATGGCGCGGACATCGCGGCGCGGCGCGACATGATGGTCTGTGCGCTCGAAGGCGCGATGGCCTTCCAGAAGGGGCTCGGCGCCGTCCATGCACTCACCCATCCCCTCGGCGCGATCAAGGCGCTGAACCTGCATCACGGCACGCTGAACGCGGTCCTGACCCCGGCGGTGCTGCGCTTCAATCGTCAGAGCATCGGGCAGAAATGGGATGTGCTGGCCGACCGCATGGGCGCGGCGCCGGATCGCTTCATCGCGGAGCTGAATGCGCGGATCGGCATGCCTGCGGGCCTTGCCGCGATGGGCGTAACCCCCGGGATGATGGAGGGTGTCGCCACCGAGGCGCTGAAGGATCATTGCCACGCCACCAACCCGAGAGTGGCGACGCGCGAGGAGTATCTGGCCATCCTGCGGGAAAGCGCCTGACAGGCCGGCGCGAAGGCAGCGCGGTGCGGCGTCAGGTGCCCGGTCAGCCCGGATGCGATCCCCACCATGCGGTCGGCGCCATGCGGTCGGCGCCGGTGATCGGAACGTCAGGGCTCGCCGCCTCCCCCCCCGCCGCGCAGGCCGGTCGGGCACGTCTGCCCGACGGCCAGCGTCCGGACCGCCCACTTGTGCGGCAGATCGAAGCCTGTGTCATGGGCGAAGCAGGGTGTTCTGCGGGACCCTGGCATCGAGGATGGCAAGCGCCGCCGCCTGCGCCGGCGCGACCGCCCGGGCTTGCGCGCGCCACGGGCGCCTGAACAGGGGGCGCGCGGCGATACGGTGACCGCCCTGCGCATCCTGTCGCAGCGCACGCGGCGATGGTCGTGCAAGGCAAGGGTTGCAGGAACCGTCCGGCCGATCCTTGCCTGATCAGGACGGGTGTGCGCGCCGGAAGCTGTCGTCAGGGCAGCGCGGTGAAATCGCGCCGCCGGTGGGCCTCGACCATGGCGCGCAGCGGCTCGGGGGCGATCACCTCGACCGCGT
>SKWC01000429.1 GCA_007129145.1 Rubritepida sp. | reverse complement strand
CGCTGTCCGCGCTGCGCCCCCATGTGATGGGCCGGCTGATCTGCGTGCTGGGGGCGGGCGGCGACCGCGACCGGGCCAAGCGGCCACTGATGGGTCATGCCGCGGCGGCCCATGCCGACGGGGTCTATGTCACCGACGACAACCCGCGCAGCGAGGATCCGGCCGCGATCCGCGCCGCGGTGATGTCCGGCTGCCCCCACGCCTCGGAGGTCGGCGACCGGGCCGAGGCGATCCTGCGCGCGGTCGACGCGCTTCTGCCGGGCGATGCGCTGATCATACTCGGCAAGGGGCACGAGACCGGGCAGATCGTGGGCGACACCGTATATCCGTTCGACGATGCCGAACAGGCGAGCATCGCGGTCGCCGCACTCGACGGGCCCGACAGGTGAGCCTGTGGTCCGCCGCCGACGCTGCTGCCGCCACCGGCGGAACGGCGCGTGCCGGCTGGGCGGCGACGGGCGTTTCCATCGACACGCGCACGCTGGCGCCCGGCGATCTGTTCGTGGCGCTGCGCGCGGCGCGCGACGGACATGAGTTCGTGCCCGCCGCCTTCGCCGCGGGTGCGGCCGCCGCCATGGTGGAGCGCGACATCCGGGGCGGGCCCCTGCTGCGCGTGGCCGACAGCTTCGCCGCGCTGACCGCCCTTGGCACCGCCGGGCGGGCGCGCAGCACCGCACGCGTGATCGCGGTGACGGGATCGGTCGGCAAGACCACGACGAAGGAGATGCTGCGCCGGGCCTGCGCGGCGCTGGGCCCCACCCACGCCGCCGAGGCGAGCCACAACAACCACTGGGGCGTGCCGCTGACCCTCGCACGCATGCCGCGCGGCACCGCCTGGGCGGCGATCGAGATCGGCATGAACGCCCCGGGCGAGATCGCCCCGCTGGCGCAGCTCGCCGCGCCGCATGTGGCGGTGGTGACCACCATCGGCACGGCGCATATCGGCCAGCTGGGCAGCGAGGCCGCCATCGCAGCCGAGAAGGTCTCGATCGGGGCGGGTCTGCCGCCGGGCGGGGTGCTGGTGCTGCCGCAGGACAGCCCGCATTTCCCGGCCATGGCGGCGGCGGGGCATGGCTTCGGCGCGCGCGTCATCGGCTTCGGCGCCACCGCCGAGGCGCAGGCAAGGCTGGTGGAGCATCGCCGCGAGGGCGACGGCGCGGTGGCCGAACTCGACCTGCTGGGCCGGCATGTCACGCTGCGGCTTGCCCATCCGGGGCGGCACATGGCGATGAACGCGCTGGCGGCGCTGACCGCGATCCAGGCGGCCGGCGGCGATGCGGGGCTGGCGGCGGCCGCGCTGGAGGGCTTCGGCGCGGGCGCGGGGCGCGGCGCGACGCAGCGCATCGCAACCCCCGATGGCGGCACGGCCCTGCTGCTCGACGAAAGCTACAACGCATCCGATACGGCGGTGCGCGCCGCACTCGCGACACTTGCGGCCACCCCGGCGCGGCGGCGCATCGCCGTGCTGGGCGACATGCTGGAGCTGGGCGAATTCGGCCCCGGCCTGCATGCGGGGCTGGCCAGGGATGCGGCGCGCGCGGCCGACCTGGTCTTTGCCTGCGGGCCGCTGATGGGGCATCTCTTCGCCGCCCTGCCGGACGCCGCGCGCGGGGCCCATCTGCCCGACGCCGCCAGCCTCGCCCCCGTGGTGGCGGCGGCGCTCAGCGATGGCGATGCGGTGTTGGTCAAGGGTTCGCTCGGCATGCGGATGGCCGAGGTTGTCCGCGCCCTGACCGGGAGGACCCCTGCATGATCCCGCTGCTGCTCGGCCCGCTGGCCGACGAGTTCATCCTGTTCAACCTGGTGCGCTACAGCACCTTCCGCGCGGGTGCGGCCTGCATGACGGCGCTGGTGATCTGCCTGATCTTCGGGCGGGGGATCATCAACTGGCTGCGCGGCTTCCAGCGCGGCGGCCAGCCCATCCGGGAGGACGGCCCCGAGGCCCATCTGCTGACCAAAAAGGGCACGCCCACCATGGGCGGGGTGCTGATCCTGGGTTCGCTGTCGGTGGGCGTGCTGCTCTGGGCGGATCTGCGCAACGGCTTCATCTGGCCGGTGATGCTGGTCACGCTGGGCTACGGCGTGCTGGGCTTCGTGGATGACTGGCTGAAGGTGACCAAGCGCAACACCAAGGGCGTGTCGGGGCGGATGAAGCTGGCGGTGCAGGGCGGCATCGCGCTGGTGGCCGCGGCCTGGATCAGCTTCCTGCTGCCGGCCGGGCTGTCCACCACCCTCGCGGTCCCCTTCTTCAAGGACATACTGGTGCCGCTGGGCATCCTGTTCCCGCTGATGGGCGCCTTCGTGATGGTGGGCGCCTCCAACGCGGTGAACCTGACCGACGGGCTGGACGGGCTGGCCATCGTGCCGGTGATGATCGCCGCCGCGGTCTTCGCGCTGATTGCCTATCTGGTGGGCAACCGCATCTTCGCGGACTACCTGCAACTGCACGGCGTGCCGGGGGTCGGCGAACTCGCGGTGTTCTGCTCGGCGCTGATCGGCGCGGCCCTGGGCTTCCTGTGGTTCAACGCGCCCCCGGCGGCGGTGTTCATGGGCGATACGGGCAGCCTCGCCCTCGGCGGTGCGCTGGGCGCGGTGGCCGTGGCCACCAAGCACGAGATCGTGCTGGCCATCGTGGGCGGGCTGTTCGTGGTCGAGACGCTGTCGGTCATCATCCAGGTGTTCTGGTTCAAGCGCACCGGGCGGCG
>SKWC01000073.1 GCA_007129145.1 Rubritepida sp. | reverse complement strand
GGCCCAGCCTTTCCTCGGTGGAGGTGAGCTCGGGCGCCGGGCCATCCTGCGGAACGGGCTTGCCCCGTTGTGCGCTGTCGTCGTTCATGGCCTTCCTTTCTGCGCCCTGGCTTGATGCAACTGTCGGAAGCCTGCGGCGAGCCGGCTGCCGAATCAATAACCTTTCAAAACTTTCACACGCCCAGTCACGAGGACGCCATGTCGGACACGCCCGCCCAGACCCCGCTGCCGCCCCTCTATGGCAGTCTCGCGCCGCTCACGGCGCTTCAGCACGGGCGGCTGAAGCTGCGCCCGGCCGGCTACGGCTTCGCCCGCCACATGCCCGCCGTGCCGCTGGCCGTCGAGGAATTCCCCCAGGCGGCGCGGCACATGGGCGTCGTCTTCGCCACCCAGCCGCCGCACCTCCCCCTGGCGATCCTGGGCTCGGGGTCCGCGCATCACCTGTTCATCGACGCGGCCGGCGGCTGGCAGCCGGGCGTCTACCTGCCTGCCTATCTGCGCCGCTATCCATTCCTGCTGGTCCGGCTGAACGCGGGCAGCGAGGAGATGGCGCTCTGCGTGGATGCGGGTGCGGAACAGCTGTCGGAGGCCGAGGGCGAGGCGCTGTTCGACGAAGCGGGCAAGCCCAGCGCGGCGGCGCAGGCGCGCTTCGAATTCGCCCGCGCGCTGGAAGGCTCGTTCCGGCGCACCCATGAGTTCGCCAAGGCGCTGGCCGAGATGAAGCTGCTGGCGCCCGCGGCGCTGCATTTCGAGCTCGACGGGCGGCCGATGCGGGTGGATGGCTTCCACGCCGTCCAGCGCGAGGCGCTGCAGGCGCTCAGCCCGGCGCAGCTCGCGGAATTGCGCGACAAGGGCTGGCTGGAGGCGATCTACGCGCATCTCTTCTCGGTCGCGGCGCTGCAGGCCGTCGCTCGGCCGGCGAGCTGAAGGCGCGGGGCGCGGCGGGCATGGAAGAGACAGCCGCAAGGCCGCCGCGACGCCGCCGCTGGATGTCGCCGCTGCTGCGGCGGATCCTGCTGGTGAACGCGCTGCCACCGGCGCTGCTGGCGGTGGCGCTGCTCTATCTCGACCAGTACCAGGACGGGCTGCTGGCCGCCGAGGTGGAGGCCATGCGCACCCAGGCGCGGATCTATGCGGGCGGCATCGCGGAGGCCGCGGTGCGCGTGCAGGAGGACCGCGCCATCCTGGTGCCCGAGCAGGCGCGCCCGCTGCTGCGCCGGCTGGTCGAGCCCTCGCCCAACACCCAGGCGCGGCTGTTCGACACCGCCGGCGTGGTGGTGGCGGACAGCCGCGTGCGCGAGGGGCTGGACGGGACGGTGGTGACCGAGCCCCTGCCGCCGCCGGTGGAGCGCAGCGTCTTCTCGGCCGCGGTGGCCGCGCTGTCCGAGCGGGTGATGCTGCTGCTGCCCGGGGCGGCGCGCACCCTTGTGGTGGTGGATGACCGCCCCGACGCGCAGAGCTTCGACTGGCAGCCCGACCTCGGCCCCGAGCGCCAGGCCGAACTGCGCCTCGCGCTCGAGGGCGGGGTCACGCCCTATATCCGCCGCACGCCGGACGGCAGGCTGCTGGTCAGCGTGGCCGAGCCCGCGCGGCGCGGCGCCCAGGCGGTCGGCATCGTGCTGCTGACGCGCGAGGCGCGCGAGGTGGATGCGCGGCTGCTCGAGATCCGCGCGAGCGTGCTGGGGCTGTTCCTGCTGGCGCTGGCGCTGACGGTCGCGGTGTCGGTGTTCCTGGCGCGCACCCTGGCCAACCCGATCCTGCGGCTGGCGGGGGCGGCGGCGGCGATGCGCCAGGGGCGCGGCCGCGGCGGCTCGGTACCCGCGGATCTGCTGGAGCGGCGCGACGAGATCGGCACCCTGGCGCGCGACCTGCAGGCGGCGGCGCGCGCGCTGTGGGCACGGATCGACACGAATGAACGCTTCGCCGCCGATGTGGCGCATGAGCTGAAGAACCCGCTGACCAGCGTGCGCAGCGCCATCGAGACGCTGCGCCGCGTGGCGGACCCCGCGCAGCAGCACCGGCTGTTGTCCATCATCGCCGAGGATGCGGTGCGGATGGACCGGCTGATCAGCGACATCTCCGACAGCTCGCGGGTGGATGCGGAGCTGTCGCGCATCGTGGCGGGGCCGGTGGACCTGGCACCCATCCTGGGCGTGCTGGCCGAGTTGCACGAGACGCTGCGCGACGAGAAGGCCCCTCATCTTCTGCTGCGCACGCCGCCGCGGCTGGTGGCGCTGGGGGTGGAGGACCGGCTGGTGCAGGTGTTCCGCAACCTGATCGGCAACGCGCTGTCCTTCAGCCCGCCGCTCGGCCAGGTGTGGCTGCGCGCCCGTGCGATCGGCGCGGAGGTGGAGGTGATGGTGGAGGATGAGGGGCCCGGCATCCCGGAGGGACGGCTGGAGGGCATCTTCGACCGCTTCTACTCGGAGAGGCCGCAGGGCGAGAGCTTCGGCCAGCATTCGGGGCTGGGCCTGTCCATCTCGAAGCAGATCATCGAGGGGCTGGGCGGGCGAATCTCGGCCGAGAACCGCCGCGACGGCACGGGGCATGTGCTTGGGGCAAGGTTTGTCGTGCGGCTGCCGAAGGCGTAGCCGCGCGCGAGGCGGGCGTGCGGCTGCCGAAGGCGTAGCCGCGCGCGAGGCGGGCGTGCGGCTGCCGAAGGCGTAGCCGCGCGCGAGGCGGGCGTGCGGCTGCCGAAGGCGTAG
>SKWC01000215.1 GCA_007129145.1 Rubritepida sp. | reverse complement strand
CCGGCGGTGGCGAGACCGGCGGCGGCGAGACCGGCGGCGACGAGACCGGCGGCGGCGAGACCGGCGGTGGTCCGACGGAAACGCGCCCGACGGATCCGCCGACCGGGGACGAGCCGTTCGAGACGCACTACGTCTGCAACGGTGCGCCTGGTGAGGACGGCGAGGATGGTCCGCAGGGTCCGGGCGGCCCGATCGGGGATCCCGGGGTGCCCGGGGACACGATCTGCTCGGGGCTGCCGGGGCTGGAGATCGAGGAGATCGACGGTCTGGACCAGGTGCTCTACCGCGGGTTCGCGAGCGATCCGGTGACGGTGCGCACGAACCTTCCCGCGGAGCGGGAGGACCAGCTCTCGCTGGCCTTCGTGGGTTCGGGTGCGCGGTTCGTGGATCTTGGCGAAGGCCGGTTCACGGTGACGGGCACGCAGGCGGGCAGCACGCTCGCGTTCGGGCTCGTGGTCACGGATGGCTGCACCACGGCGATCGGCCAGGCGGCCTTCGACGTGGAGGTGGGGCGTGCGGCCGTGCGCTTCATTCATCTTGCGGACGGCGTGGGCGCGGTGAACATCCGTCCCGAGGGCGGCACGAACCTGGTGACGGGTCTCGGCGAGTTCGCGGCGTCGCAGCAGGCCGTGGATGCCGGCGATGTGACCCTCGAGGTCGTGTCGGGCGGAGACGTGGTGCTCAGCGCGGGTCCGGTGAGCCTGTTTCCGAACGACGCGGTGACGGTGGCGGTGACCCTCGACGACGAGGGGGATCCGGTGGCGTTCCTGTTCGAGGATGATCTCTCGCCGCTGTCGGACGCGGAGTTCGACGAGGAGGACCGGACGAACGCGCGTCTCGGCGTGGTGCATGCGGCGGCGGATGTGCCGCCGGTGGGTGTGCTGGTCGGTGGCGTGAGCGTGGTCGGTGACGACCTCGCGTTCGGCGAGTCGTCCGGCAGCTTCGAGGTGTTCGCCACCGAGGCGGGCATGGTGGAGCTGGTGGTGGGCGGCGACGTGCTGGAGTTCGCGGTGCCCGAGGGTGCGCTGGCGGCGGGAGACATCGCCACGGTGTTCGCCACCTGGCGCAACGAGGAGGTGATTCTCGCGGTGCTGTTCCTGACGGAGACCGGCGCGCCGGTGGCCCTGCTGCAGCAGGACCGTCCCGGTCGCGTGAGCAGCGCGCCGAACCTCGGCATCGAGATCCCCGACGCCCCCGGTGGCGGCACGCCGGGGCCCTGGGTGGAGAGCAGCATCGACGTGACGGACTGCCCGTTCGCGGGTCGGATCGAGGTGACGGTGACCATCGACAAGGAGCGGTGGGCCGGCGACATCGCGATGGAGCTGGTGTACGGCGCGCGCACGTACACGTTCCCGCGGTCCGGCGGTTCGGCGGCCTTCGGCACACGCATCGTCGAGCTGCCGGACACGAACCCCCACCTGGAGCAGCCGGCGACGGGCACGTGGACGCTGCGGGTGCGGGACACGGACACCGTGACCTTCTCGACGGGGACCCTGCAGCAGTGGGGGCTGGACATCCAGTGCCTCGACGAGCCCGAGTCCGCCTTCGTGCGGTTCGGGCACTTCATCGACGGTCTGGGTTCCGTGACCTTCCGCGACGAGGAGGGTGGCGTGACGCGTTCCGTGAGCTTCGGGAACCTCTCGACGCCCATCCGGGTGAACGCCGCCGAGCAGGAGCAGATGGAGCTGGTGGTGGGCGAGGACGTGATCACGCTGGATCTCGACGCCGTGGGGGGCGACGAGGTGCTCTTCGTGGCCATTCCCGACGCTGCCGGTGATCCGGCGTTCTTCGCGCTGCCGCTGGACACCGCGTCGCTGCCGCTGGATGCCGGGGACGAGGAGGCCACGCTCGCGCTGGTGCGCTTCTTCCACGGGGTGGACGGTGCGGGACCGGTGAACATCGAGCTGGCGGACCAGCCGGTCGTCTTCGGTGTGGAGTACGGCGAGTACTCGATCGCGGCGGACGTTCCGGCGGTCGGCGGCCTGCTCGACCTGGAGACGGGCGCGGGCACGCTGAACTACAACGCGACGTCGTTCGCGGCCCCTGGCGACGTGGTCACCTTCTTCGTGGTGCCGGATTCGGAAGGCGACGTGACGCTGCGCCGGTGGACGAACTTCGGCACGACGACCACGGCGCTGTCGCGGGTGGATCTCGACGCCCTGGTGACCCTGCCCGAGGACTTCGCGTCGACGCCGGAGGGTGAGCTTCCGCCGAACTGGATCGGGGGTGGGTTCTCGCCCTTCGAGGTGGTGGAGGACGAGACCTCGCCGACGGGTTTCGCGGCCGCGAGCGGCCTGGGTCCGGACGACCACAACCAGGAGTCGTGGATGGAGATCACGCTCCGGACGGAAGAGCCCGGCACGCTGAGCTGGCAGTGGAAGGTCAGCTCGGAGACCTGCTGCGACTTCCTCTACTTCTGCGCCAACCGGACGACGTGCCAGCGGTTCACCGCGGGCAACGACGCCCGCATCGCGGGCGAGGTGGACTGGACGGAGGCGAGCTTCGACCTTCCGGCCGGCATCCACACCCTGCGGTGGGCGTACGGCAAGGACGGCAGCGTTTCGACGAACCAGGACACGGGCTGGGTGACGGACGTCGCCTTCACCCCCGAGGACTGAGTCGGTTCGGATGAACCCGACCGGATTCACCCCCCCGACTCCAGAGATGAAGACCATGATCAGCAATCGACACCTTGTACGGCTCCTCTT